>CAYSRP010000054.1:0-1247 GCA_964433475.1 uncultured Methanomicrobiales archaeon | reverse complement strand
GTCGCAGAAATACTGGCGGTATCCGAGTTGTGGCTCACAAAAGAGGGACTGCAGCGTGTTCCCACGGTCAAACGTGCCGACATCGAAGTTTTGCACACTGCCCCGAAAATCATCGGCGCTTTGCTCACAGCCTATGGTATTTTCCTGACCGGTTTCACCGGAGGTCTTATTGCGGGACTCGGGTTAGCATTGTTCTTCCTTGGAATGAACACGAACGAGAACTTCTCCTCCTCGGAATCGGCATCAGGTTATGCCTGGGCATTATGGGTCATGGGATTTTTGGTATTCATAATCTTCCCGAGTCAGTGGTTCTTCGCATTGATGCTCGCAGCTGTGGGAATAATGATAAAAGTCATGGCAAAAATATCCCTTGTCGGAACTATGCGGGGTGACGGATCATGATCGGTGCTATCCTTTTAGAGATCCCGTTCGGGGACATGGTGCATTACCTTTCGGAATACACCGTGGTGTTGTTTGCATTTGCGGTAATATTTGTTCTCCTTGCAATCGTTTCACTGCCGGAGAAACCGATCGATATCGTATTTGGAACTGACGGATACACCGTGAAAGAGACGCCGAAGGATCTTGGTAAATTCCAGAGATTCATGGCAATTGCGTGTGGTATTGCAACGATGGGGGTAATAATAACCGGGGATGTCTTCAACTTCACATTATTGGCCGCGATCATCGGTGTTCTGAATATCGGCATCGTTGCCGGAGTGAAAAACAGGCACGTTCTTTCAGCCGCGTTTTCCTATGGTCTGGTCGTCATGATGGCAACGGTGCCGTTGTTTGCCGGTGCAGCAATAATTCTTGCAACGACCGGGACACTTTCCATCTGGGAACTGGCTGTGACCGGCGGTGTGCCGATCGTTGCCAAACTCCTCCTGCTCATTGGTGTTTTCGGTGAGGGTATGGCACCGTTCTATATTGGTAAAGCCGAGATCACGCGTGCATCCGGTGCACCGTATATCCTGATGATCCACGTAAGCTCCCTTCTGCTGTTTCTGCGGCTTGTGGAGATCCTTCTGACGGTGTGATTATGAAAAAAACAGTATATGTAATATTTGCAGTATTCTTTGCCTGTCTGGGGATCATCTCGGCCATACTTATTGATGCAAATCCATACTGGATCGTTCCGCTGATTTTGTCGGTGCCGGGATTTTTTGCATCCCTTGTCCTTTTCATGACTTCCGGAACGAAAGACGGAGATATTCCGTTTGTGGGGTACTGAAATGATCGAGTTC
>CAYSRP010000053.1:0-9908 GCA_964433475.1 uncultured Methanomicrobiales archaeon | reverse complement strand
TCGTAAAACCAAATCAGTGGGAATTCAATATGGCTCCCCGCAAGGCGATCTACATCTGCCATGCGCAGGTTGTCCCGCTGATCTACACCATTGACTTCGATGCATGCGTGAAATGCGGTCTGTGTATCACTGCATGTGGAACCAAGCAGGCGATCGACCTTGAAATGCAGGACGAACTGTTCACCATCAAAGTGGGAACTGTCATCCTTGCAACTGGTTACGAAGCCTTCCCGATCGAAAAGAAGAAGGAATGGGGTTACAAACTCTATGACAACGTCATCACTTCTCTTGAGTTTGAACGTCTGATCTGTGCCTCAGGACCTACCATTGGTCACCTGGTCCGCCCCTCAGACGGCGAGACCCCGAAGTCCGTTGCATTCGTTCTTTGTGCAGGTTCCCGAGACAACACCGGTGTCGGCAAGCCGTACTGCTCCAGATTCTGCTGCATGTACTCACTCAAGCACGCTCACCAGGTCATCGAAAAGATTCCGGGATGCAGAGCATATATATTCTACATGGATATTCGCTCCTTCGGTAAAGCATACGAGGAGTTCTACTACCGTGTGCAGAACGAAGGTGCGAAATTCATTCGCGGACGTGTTGCCCAGGTCGATGAACTTCCGAACAAGAACCTCGTTGTTGTTGCCGAAGATACTCTTCTCGGGACCCAGGTCCAGATCGAAGTCGACCTTGTCGTCCTTGCCGCCGCTATCCAGCCGACCGCAGAGACCGAAATCGTCCGCAGACACTTTGGTGTTTCCTGTTCCGGCGATAAATGGCTCCTTGAAGCTCACCCGAAACTGAACCCCTGTGGAACCACCACTGCCGGTGTGTATCTCGCAGGTGTCTGTCAGGGTCCAAAAGATATCCCTGACACCGTAGCACAGGCAGAAGGTGCCGCATCCGCTGCATCCATTCCGATCCATACCGGTCATGTCGAACTTGAACCGTATTATGCCCAGTGCATGCAGGATCTCTGTGCAGGCTGCGGTATGTGTACCAAACTCTGTCCCTACTCTGCTCTGTCCATGACCGTCGTCGACGGCAGAACAGTAATGGAAGTCACTGCAGCAAAGTGTAAAGGCTGCGGTACCTGCGGCGGATTCTGCCCAGGCGGAGCAATCAAAATGCAGCACTTCACGAGCCCGCAGATCCTGGCTCAGATCGATGCATTCTTCCTCGGAGGTGAACAGTAATGACTGATGAGTGGAAACCTAAAATTCTCGGTATCATCTGTAACTGGTGTTCCTATGCCGGTGCAGATGGTGCAGGTTCATCCCGTACCCAGTATCCTCCGGATGTCAGAATCGTCCGTGTTATGTGTACTGGCCGTATCGACACTCTGTTTGTTTTGAAGGCCTTTGCCGACGGCGCAGACGGTGTTCTCGTATCCGGCTGTCACTTTGGTGACTGCCACTACCTTGCAGGAAACTTCAAGGCAGCTAAGAGAATGTTCCTCGTAAAGAGCGTCCTCAATAATATGGGTATCGAACACAGACGCTTCCGGATGACCTTCGTGTCAGCTTCGGAAGGAGCAAAGTGGGCCGTCGTTATCACCGATGTGATCAATACGATCAAAGAACTCGGCCCTAGCCCAATCGGAGAAGAGAGAAAGAGAAGAGGCCTATAAGATGAAAACATTACATCTCAACATGGTCACCCAGCGTGCCGTCGAAGAAGGCCAAGCAATGGAATCTGGGAAGACCACCCAGAAATATTATGATGTATGCAGCATTATCGAAATGAATGCTGACGACATCAAAGAGATGGACATCAGCTTAAATACCGTCGTCAAAGTAACCAGTGAATGTGGGGAAGTCTTTGTCAGAGCCGTAATCGGAAGACAGACTTGCCCGCGTGGACTTTGTCACATCCGTCAGGGTGTCTGGGCAAACCAGGTCGTCCCGCCACGGACCCAGTCTACTGGTGAACCACAATACAGTGGTTTCCCGGTTACTGTTGAACCAGCTCCAGAAGCAAGAGTCGTTCCCGCAGTTGAACTCGTTCAGAAAGCATGCAACAAATGGAACGGTAAGTTGCTCTGGCCAATGTGAGGTTAAAAATATGCAAGAAGTAATCAAGCACGTTGCATGTCCCTATTGTGGATCTTGCTGTGATGATCTCGAAGTCACTATTGATGACGGCAAGATCGTTGAAGTCAAGAATGCATGCATTATTGGTAATGAGATTTACCATCATGCGTCCCGAGAGGGTCGTGTGGGATCTCCACGCCGCCGGCAGCCTGATGGAACCTATAAGGATATCACCTACGATGAAGCAATCGACTTCACTGCAAAAATGCTGATAAAGGCAAAGAAGCCGCTCATTTTCGGATTTGGGTCAACCAACTGTGAAGGAATGGCAGCAGCAGGTCGTGTTGCAGAAGATGCAGGTGCAGTTCTTGATAATTGTGCATCAATTTGTCATGGATCTTCTTTCCTGGCAATTTTTGATACCGGATATCCATCATGTACTCTCGGTGAAGTTAAAAATCGTGCAGATGTTGTCATTTACTGGGGTTCCAACCCAGCACATGCACACCCGCGCCACATGTCCAGATATGGTGTCTTCCCGCGTGGATTTTTCACTGGGAAAGGAGCACGTGGAAGAAAGGTCATTGTTGTTGATCCAAGATATACTGATACCGCACGCTGTGCAAATCACTTCCTTCAGGTTCAGCAGGGTCACGATTATGAACTGTTTGATGCATTCCGTATGGTAATGCATGGTTATGCAGCAGATGTACCCGCAGTTGTAGCCGGTGTTTCGAAAGAAAAGATTCTCGAAGCATGTGATATTATCAAGGCAGGACGTTATGTCCATATCTTCTTCGGAATGGGTCTCTGTCATTCAGATGGTCGTAACCACAACGTCGATATTGCAATCAATCTTGTTCGTGATATCAATGAGTACACCAAATGCACTATCATGGCAATGCGTGGACACTACAATATTGCAGGTCCAGGCGTCGTATGGGCATGGCAGTTTGGTTTCCCATACTGTATTGATCTCTCTAAAGGCTCTGTAGCACACATGAACCCGGGAGAGACCTCTTCAGTTGATCTCGCAAACCGTGGTGAAGTTGATGCATTTATCAACATCGGAACTGATGCAGGTGCTCACTTCCCGATTCGTGCATTCGAAAAACTTGGAGGTTCTGGTATTCCGATGGTTACCATTGACCCATCCGTCAATATGGCAGCAACGGTCTCCGATGTCCACATTCCGGTTGCAATTGTTGGTGTGGAAACCGGCGGTATCTGCTATCGTATGGATAATGTCCCAATTCAGTATCGTGCAGTCATTAAGCCGTATAATGGTATCCTGACCGATGAGCAGCTCTTCGACAAGATCTACGAACGTATGCAGGAACTTAAAGCAGCTGGTGTCGAATCTGATGGCAAATGGGATTATGCAACTCCACTTGCCGACGTCAGACCTGTAAAGGAGGTCTACGAATGACTGAGTACATCATCAAAAATGGATGTGTAATCGACCCAACTCAAGGTATTAAAGGGCAGAAGATGGATATCTGCATCAAAGACGGCAAGATTGTTGACAAAGTCAGCAAATCCGCAAAGGTCATTGATGCAACCGGTAAAACCGTCATGGCTGGCGGTGTCGATGTCCATTCCCACGTTGCAGGACCTAAAGTAGATGCAGGTCGTCTCTTCCGTCCGGAAGACAAACTTTTCAAGTCACCAAATAGAAAGTCGAACTTGAGAATGGAGATGGGTTATTCTGTTCCTTCAGTTTCAAAGACAGGATATGACTATGCCCGTCTTGGATACGGCTTTGTCATGGAAGCAGCCATGCCACCACTTGAGGCAGCACACGTCCATGAAGAAATTCGTGACACGCCAATCATTGATGAAGCAGCCATGCCGGTTGTCGGTAACAACTGGTTCTTACTTGAATATTTCAAGAATCACGAAATCGAGAACGCCGGTGCATACGCATCCTGGATTCTCAACGCAACCCGTGGCTATGCACTGAAATGTGTCAATCCCGGAGGAACAGAAGCATGGGGCTGGGGTCTTAACTGTATCACCATCCATGACAAAGTACCATACTTTGACATCACTCCTGCTGAAATCGTGAAAGGATTAATTGAGACCAATGAGTATCTTAAGCTCCCTCATTCCCTCCACCTTCACTCAAACAATCTTGGTAACCCGGGAAACTACACCACCACTCTTGACACCCTCAAACTCATTGAAGGTTACAAACCCAACAATGACTTCGGTCGTGAGCAGGTAATGCATCACACCCACCTGCAGTTCCACTGTTATGGCGGAGACTCCTTCAAGTCCAGTTCCTTTGAATCCAAATCCAAGGAAGTTATGGACTACGTCAACAAACAGAAGAACCTCACCATTGATACTGGGAACGTCACTCTTGATGAAACCACTACAATGACTGCAGACGGACCGTTCGAGTATCATCTGACTCACCTCAACCACCTCAAGTGGACCAACGTCGACATTGAGCTTGAGACTGCAGCAGGTATTGTTCCGTTCATTTACGATCCGAAAACCTATATCGCAGGTGCACAGTGGGCAATCGGTCTGGAAATTTCGCTCTTTGCAAAGGACAAAGAACGCTGTTTCATCACTACTGACCATCCGAATGCAGGACCATTCTGGAGATACCCAAGAATCTACAAGTGGCTTCTTTCTGCGAAAGCACGTAACGATCTCATTGACAATGGACTCAAGTACGGAGACAAAGTCAGGGACACCACCTACATTGGTGAACTCTCAGACAAAGAAATCTCCCTGTATGAGCTTGCACAGATGACCCGTTCCGGTGTTGCAAAGTCCCTTGGTCTCTCCAATCTCTACGGCAGCTTAAAGACCGGCATGAATGCCAACGTTGCTGTTTACGACATCGATCCTGAGAACCTCCCAAGCGATCCAGAACAGTATGAAACTGCATTCAGCAATGTCTTTGCATTCTTTAAAGATGGTGTACTCTGTATTGAGAACCACGAGATCGTTAACTACAGCATGCCGAAGAAGACCGTCTGGGTCAACTCCATTGTTCCAGAGAACAAGCAGGTTGAACGTGATATTCGCGACAAATTCCTGCACTCCTACACAGTTGACCTTGAGAACTACGCAGTTCAAGAAGAGCACGTACACAACCCGTACGCAATCAAAGTGGACATAACGGAGTAATTGGAGATATCATGAACACAGTAACAATTACTATGGTAAAACAGCCTCAGTTGTTTCTTGAAGCTGATTTGATTACTCCAGATCAGTTTGCAGGAAAATCCATTGAAGAAATCGGTGCAATTGATATTTCCGAAGGAAAAATCAAGTATCCGCTTGCGTCATTCGCCAAGATTGAAGGTGCATCCGGTGCAACTGCAGCAGAGACCAAAATCGTCTTAAATGGTGACTGGACACGTGTAAAACGTGTCGGTCAGAAAATGACTGCCGGTGAAATCATTATCAACAGCAATGTAGATATGTACACCGGTGGCTGGATGATTGGTGGAAAGATCACCGTCAACGGTAATGCAGATTCCTTCACTGGAATTGCAATGGCCGGCGGCGAACTTACTATCAATGGAAATTGCCTGAACCATGTCGGCTCCGCATATCGTGGTGACTGGCGTGGAATGACTGGCGGTGTTCTTCGTGTGACAGGCAATGTCGGAAACGACATCGGAACCTTCATGCGTGGAGGAACAATCATTGTCGGAGGCGATGCATTCATTCACGTCCACACCCATGGTGAAGGCGGAACGATCATTGTCAAAGGCAATATTGAAGGTCGTGTCGGTGGTCAGTCTGTCAAAGGTGACATCTATGTCAACGGCAAGATCGACTTCATGATGCCCGGCTACAAGTACGTTGAAGATGTAGAGAAGGAAGTAGATGGCGTAAAAGCTGTTTATGCACACTACATTGGTGACCTTGGTGAACGTCATCCCGAATCCAAGGGCGTAAAAGTATTCGCCAACCTCTATCTGAAGAATTAATAATCTTCAGAACATATTTTTTGGAGATAAAGATGACCGATCAGAAAAAAGCTGTTTTTTTCAGTACAGATTTACATGATGAATTACCTCGTGCCTTTGAAGACCTACATCGGATTCATGGGGATATTGTAGAGATGATTCATGTAGTTGAAGAAGCATCCGATGTATCTACAGATGCAGTCTACAAAAAAGAACTTCGCACATATGCAGATGGTTTCTTAGGAGCTGCTGATGATTTGGAGAAGTGGATGATCACTTACGAAGACGCAGTAAATGCTCAGCTTGCTGATAATCATCTGGTGTATGAACGCGATTCCTATCAGACGCTTAATCGTATCCTTCAATGGGATAAGGCGGATATTCGTCAGCTTGCCCGTTGGATTCGTGATTTAAAGGAGCTTACGGCACATATTGGTCTAACTATGCAATATTTCCTGCATGTAAGACAGATCCCAACCGAGACTATTCCCGCCGATGTTTCAACATATCCGGTCTTTGTCTTGGATAGACAGGGATATTGTCTCTGTGGAATGGAGTTAGATGAAATCCTTTACATTGATGAGGTTCGCGAGAAAATGGCAGAGAAAAAATCCCATAGATAAAATGGCGAAGTATATTTGCATCTTTTGTTCATACATTTATGATGAAGATGTTGGTGACCCTGCACATGGTATTGCTCCTGGGACAAAATATGAGAGTCTGCCCGATACATGGGTTTGTCCGCTTTGTTTAGTCCCGAAAAGTAAACCTGGTCTTTTCAGAAAAATTGAAGACTAATTGGGTTTTCACCCTCTTTACAAAAAAAGTATTTTTATTTTGCTACTATTGACTCAGCTGGGATTTTCGTTTTCAGGATCTCTTTGATCTCCTCTATTTTGAGATCCTTTCCAAGTTGGCTTACGACGGGAACATCAAGTCTTGCGTACCGGTAAATCCAGTCAATGATTGCATCTACCACAAGAAGTACTGCCTCTTCGGAATTGACGGTAATCAGATGCAGACCTACTTTTGGATGTCTGCCCCGTCTGCCGCCGAATGTAATTTTGTAGGCAGTTGGTTTGGATTGCAAAAGATCATACAGGCAAGATCGGACACAGGTTCCACATTCGAGACAGCGGTCTTCTATCATGACAACCCGTCCGTCACAAACACTGATAGCCTCTTCACGGCAGAACTGTACACAGGTCCCACATCCGGTACAATTACCCTCTTCACGGATTGGTTTTCTAAGACCGGTGATCCCTATCTCATTGAGCGTTTCGCTGGTACAGGCATTGGGGCATGCAGAAATGGCAATGCGAATTTTGCCGGGCATATCCTTTCTGAAATATCTCTTATCTATTTCTTTGGCAAGATGGAGTGAATCTATGTTGGCGAGTTTGCATCTATCTGTTCCCGGACATGCAGTGATATTGACGACTTCTGCACGTTCTGCCCCGATATCATGTCCGTTCGCTATTAAATCGTTTGAGATCTTCTCAAGTTCTGTGATCTTGATATGAGGGATCTCGATTGTCTGACGAGTTGTCAGGTGGACATTTTCTATGTTGTATTTTTGTGCAATCTGCCCGACTGCGATGAGTTGATCCGAGGATACAACACCTGCCGGTAGGCGAAGACGGAGAGTACAGAAGTCTCCATCTGCTTCGGTGATGACCCCTCCCATCTCATATATTCGGGATTTAGTTCTCATATATTTATATAGGTTTTATTAATTTAATAAGATGATATTTTAGGTATTCGAATAATCAGATAACTACTCAGATCGTTTTGCTTCCAACAATGTAAGGATTTCTGATGGCTGTGTTGCACTGCACTCCTTATCGGGTTTTTCCATCGTTCCATACAACGCATGAATAGCAAAAATTCCCAGTTCTCTCGGTGGGAAAATGTCACGGTCCTTTTTATCCCCCACCATCGCTGTCTCCTCCGGGGAGACCCCCATCATCTCCAGAGTTTTCTTATAAACAAGTGGATTTGGTTTCTTCACCCCAAAGGTATCCGGTGTAATGACCGCATCAAAATACCTTCTCAAATCAAGATTCAGGAGTCGTTTTTCCGTATCTGCCGGATCTGCATTAGAGATGATTGCAAGTTTGACCCCGTTCGTCTTTAAAGTATTCAGGACATCGGTAATCCCATCAAATGCGGAAATACAGGCAAGTTCGAGCGTGTGATACAGCCATTCACACATCGTTGGATCTGCCGGAACTCCATCGGCAATATATGCAGAAACGGCATCCTCGATTAGCGTAGGGGGATTCCTATTCAGCGAATAAAAGTGCAAATCACCAAATACCCCGCAGTAAGCCATTAATGCATCTGCCGCAGCGAACCTTGCTCCTCGTAAATCATGGAGTGTATTATCCATATCGAAGAGAACTGCACGCACCCGAAACCGGTTCATAATAAAAGATTATTGGACACTTCGTATCTCTGCTGCATCTTTATCCACATCCATTCTACTTTCTTCATTGGCGGGGGAATCATAAAATCATTCGCTAATAATTCGTGCCTTGGTGAAATATATAATACGTCACAATGTGAATAGTATACCCATATGGTCAAAGTCCCCTGTCAGGAAATCGTATGGGACATAATCCCCGCAATACAGGCAGCTCTAGCGGCTGAACTTGTCAATCTTGGGGTGTCACAAATTCAGGTCGCAAAATCACTCAAGCTTGCTCCCTCTGCTGTATCCCAGTATCTCTCCGGCAAACGGGGTTATAGAATCGTATTCAACGATGATGTCAAAGACGTAATCACTAAACTCGCCGAAGAAATAAAATCCGGGAAACTCAGCGATGAAGAACTTGAAAACAAATTTTGCACAATTTGTCGTTCGATTCGTGGTAATGAAGAGTGTCTCCGGTCTCTGAAATAACAACCAAAATACTCTTATGTTTTCAGGTCAACTAAACTTATATCTGGATATTTCTCATGATAGACAATTTTATTGAAGGCAACAAGGTTTTCCTGGAAAAGGATTTCGAGCGTAAAAAAGATAGATACATGCAGTTGACCACTGCCCAGCATCCTACGGTTCTCTGGATAGAGTGTTCTGATTCACGGGTAAATGCAGAACGTATTACTCACTCCCGTTCAGGAGAACTCTTTACTCACAGAAATATCGGGAATATTGTCCCGACTCATGACTGGAACTTTGCGACTGTTCTTGAATATGCAATCAAGCATCTCAAGGTAAAAGACATTGTTATCTGTGGTCATTCGGATTGTGGGGCCCTGAAGGCTCTGGAAGTTGATACGTCAAAGGATGCCTACATACCTCTCTGGATTAACAATGCACGCGAAGCCCAGGTAAGAGTTGATGCACGTCTTGGCGAGGCAAAGACTGATGAAGAGAAAGCAATTCGGAAAAGAGAGATCGAGTGTGAAAACGTCAGACTCCAGCTTGAACATCTCCGAACATATCCTCTTGTGTACCTGGCAGAGAAAGCAGGAACCCTTGAAGTTCACGGTCTCTACTATAATCTGAACACCGGTGTTCTTTCCAAAATAGCTTAATCTTTTTTTTATTCATCATCAGTTGCGGAAAGAGTCAGGAGCATCAGATCACGTGGATAATTCCTGTACATATGATCGATATGTCCCAGGCAGACATAACCACTGGTAAAAATATTATTGCGGCTGACCGTATTTTCCGGGGATACCGTACACATCAGATATTTGTAAGATTCTGATTTGCGTAGAAGGTCAGCTGCTGTATCCTGAAGAATTACCTGCAGATGATTCCCCCGGTAATCCGGGTGGACACCCACCCCGCGATGACATGCCGTTTCTGCTATCTTCTCGGAATCAAAATTGATTAATTTTGGATAATTCTCTATCTCATGATGA
Organism: uncultured Methanomicrobiales archaeon; assembly: GCA_964433475.1. Lineage (GTDB taxonomy): Archaea > Halobacteriota > Methanomicrobia > Methanomicrobiales > Methanocorpusculaceae > Methanocorpusculum. The sequence goes on along the minus strand of CAYSRP010000053.1, from coordinate 58 downwards.
TTTGTTAATTGAATTATAATATAACCAATCATGCGATTCTGATAATAACATCCAAGAC
>CAYSRP010000052.1:0-10025 GCA_964433475.1 uncultured Methanomicrobiales archaeon | reverse complement strand
AGATTATTCCGTTTTTCAAGTGCCATATAATCCGTCTTATTCATTTTGGTTAGAGGCATCACATCCAGAATTGAAACTGAAATCGGCACACTCCATGTATTCAGATTTGCTTTTGCAAAGGCAAGAATTTCCTTAATGGCTGTTTCAGGATCTACCTTTTTCTTGAGGGTGACATAAAGTTTAACTCTCGTATCGGCCTTCCAGGGGATACCCATTGCGCATGACTGGGAAATAATAGGACATTTTTCCATCACGGTTTCAATATTGAGCGGATAGACATTATATCCGTTCACTTTGACCATTCTCTTATATCTGCAACGGAAATTGATGATGTTCCCCTCATCAATAGACACAAGATCACCGGTGTGAAGCCATACACGACCATCAGCATGTAACATTAAAACGTTGGCTGTCTCTTCAGGGTTATTATAGTAACCGGTCATGATAGCAGGACCGAACATACATAGCTCGCCCTCTTCTGGATTCGGGAGGACATCAGTCGTGCCCGGAGTAACGACACAGACATCAATTCCTTTAAGCGGGGAACCGACACTCCCATCTTTTAAAGATGTATAATTACTGCCGGTAATGACACATGCCCCGCCGGCTTCAGTGATACCGTATCCGGGTTTGAACTCAGCACCACCTTCATGACCTTTCCCAAGAATGACATTGTACCGGTCAACAAGGTCGAGTGAGACCCGATCACCTCCGCATACCAGCGCTTTGATGCCGGTGAGATGCTTTCCTTTGAGATATGGGTACATCCGTTCATACATAGCCGGAACGCCGCATATGAATGACATTTCCTCCTCAGCTATGAACTTGGCACACTCTTTTGCATTGAATCTGGGAGAGAGTATAATACGCATGCCGGATGAAAGCGGCGCGTGAATACAGACAGTCAGACCAAAGGCATGGAACACCGGGAGAACGCCGAGGTATCCATCACCGATGTGCGGAAGCCCGTCCACAAAGTCATAGATAAGCTGGCTTGCAAGAAAATTCACGGATCTGTTTGAAAGCATCACGCCTTTGGCAGGTCCGGTTGTCCCCCCAGTATACATAATGACTGCGGTATCAGCTGATTTTCCTTGATGGGAGGGAAGATCTTTGATTTTCAGGATCTCCGTTCCCTCTGTCAATAAATCCGTCCATTCAACCGCTTTGCCGGGAGTTCTCTTTGCATCACGCACAGAGTGGTTGTAGACCGTTTTCATGATGCGCCCTTTGACACCTGATGGGAAGTAGCCGGGTGTCTTACAGCGAATCACTTCAACGTCAAAATCAGAACAGTGTTTTTCGTTGATTTCAAAAGTAAGGATATATCGGGATTTGGTAAGTTCGATTGCATAGCGGAGTTCTTCATGGGTCGATAATGGATGAACAAGGTTGCAGACTGCACCGATTCTATTGATAGCATAGACGGCAATTACGCACTGTGGAATATTGGGGAGGAAGATGGTAACGAAATCGCCCTTTTTCACACCATGTACGAGAAGAGCCGCCGCACAGGCATGTACCTGATCCATGAAACTCCCATAGGTAATGTGATTATTATAATATTGAATGGCTATAGCATCGGGCCCTGCATGATTTGCACCGTAAGAGAGCATCGTATAGAGAGACTGTTTTGTCTCTTCTGTATATTCCAATTTAGTAATGGAATTGTTGCGATATATCCGGGAGGTCATAAGCTATTAGCATTATTTAGGGGGCAGGATTATATGGCTGGTGGTCGCACTCAATTTTTGGGATCTTACGGTGAAATGAGTATTTAATCGGATGATACTTTGCGCAGAATAAACTATAGTCGAGAATAATTGGATTGACTAAAATTTGACAAAAAAGGGGGATTACTTAGACTCTGGTTTCCAGAGTTCTGTAATCAAGTTTATTCATCTTCGTCATCGGCATCTCATCCAGAATAACAACGGCTTTCGGCACACTCCAATGATTCAGGTGCTCATTTGCATAGGCAAGGATCTGTTTTTCTGCCTCTGCTGCATCCATCTTTTTTCTGAGAGTCACGTAGAGTTTGATTCTCCGGTCATCCCGCCACTTGAATCCAATTGCACAGGCTTTTTCCACGATTGGACAAGCTTCCATTGTTGCTTCGATCATCGGAGGATACACGTTATACCCGTTTACTTTGACCAGGCGTTTAATACGTGATTCAAAACAGAGGTTGTTCTCTTCACCGATTTTGAATACATCCCCGCTGTGAAGCCATACTCTCCCATCAGCATGAACTTTGAGAACATCACTCGTCGCTTCCGGATTTTTGTAATATCCTTTCATCACTGACGGACTTGAAATACAAAGTTCCCCTTCCTCACCTTCAGGCACAAGGTCACATGTTCCTGGTTTTACAAGGCAGATGTCTGTTCCTTCAACAGGAATGCCAACACATCCCTCAGGGAAGGAGACATAATGATTTCGAGTAAGAGAACACGTTCCGCAAGCTTCAGTAAGACCATAACCAGGACGGAATTCCGCACCTCCTTTGTCCTTACCCAGAATATCATTATACCGGTAAGCCAGATCAGGACTTACCCAGTCACCTCCGCAGACAACATGCTTCACGAACGAAAAGTCATGCCCTTTCAGGTATGGATACATGCGCTCATACATTGCCGGAACACCAATTAGATAGGCAATTTTTTCATTGAGAATAAGGTTGCTGCATTCCTTGTCATTGAAACGCGGGGAGAGAATGACCCGCATACCCGATGAAAGCGGGGCCTGGATACAGACCGCCAGACCAAATGCATGGAAAAGCGGAAGTATTGCCAGGAATCCATCACCTATGTGGGCGGTGTGTGTAACATTCTCAAGAAGCAGGCGGGTCGTGACATAGTTCACTGACCAATTTGAGATCATAACACCCTTTGCTGGTCCTGTTGTTCCGCCTGTGTACATGATAACAGCGGTATCGTCTCCTTTCACATCACAGGGCGGAAGCGAAGTAATAGTGAGATACTTTTCTCCATCAAGAAGGAAATCTGCCCACTCAGTCACCCGTGCCTGCGCCTTTGCGGATTTTCTGACCGAGTAATTGTAGGCCGTTGTCATGATAAATCCTTTGAGATTCTTGGGGAAATAGCCGGGAGTCCTACAACGTATGATGTCAATATCCATATCAGCAGCAAGACATTCATTGAGTTCAAAGGTGAAAATGAGTTTACTCTCCGTCAAATCAACAGCGTGCTTAATTTCCTCCAGGGTCGAAAGCGGGTGGACCATATTACATATGGCGCCGATCCGGTTCACTGCGTAGACCGCGATGACACACTGGGGAATATTTGGCAGAAAAAGGGTAACAAAGTCTCCTTTTTTCACGCCGTGCGCAAGAAGACCTGCTGCACATGCATTGATCTGGTCATATAATTCTCCATATGATATTCTATTCTCGAAATACTGAATTGCAACTGCCTCGCGGCTTGCATGCTCCAGACCATACATGAACATAGAATACAAAGATTGCTTCGTTTCATCAGTGTATTCCAGCTCTGTCTTTGAATCGTTTCGATAAACTGAATATGACATATTATTTTTCCGCATGTTTCATTTCGGCCACTTTTTCTTGCTCCTGTTTTTCCAACAGACGGTAATCCACTTTATTGAATTTCGTCATTGGAAGGGTCTGCACAAACTCGACCTTGACGGGTATACTCCAATGGTTCATCGACCCTTTAGCATACTCGATTAAAATTTTCTCCTCTTCATCAGCATTGAATGAATCAAGCGGCTTCTCCGGAACTACAAACAATTTAATTTTCCGGTCCACCTTCCAGGGAATGGCTACTGCGCAAACCTGCTTGATGTCAGGATGGTTCTGCATTGTTTCTTCAATGATGGTTGGATAAACATTGTAGCCATTCACTTTCACAAGTCTCTTATATCGCGAACGGAAACAGATGTTCCCGTCTTTCCTGATAATGACCAGATCACCCGTATGGAGCCAGACCAAACCATCATCATGCAGACGGAGGACCTCTTTCGTAGCCTCCTCGTTCTTGTAATAACCCTTCATTACTGAAGGGCCAATAAAACACAGTTCTCCTTCTACACCATCGGGAACACGCTCCGTGGTTCCTGGCTTGACCACACATACTTTTGTCCCAGTGACCGGCATACCAACGCATCCGCTTGGAAGGGTATCATACGTGTTTGAAACAAGTGAACAGGCACCACAGGCTTCTGTCAGACCATACCCAGTCCGAAATAAAATATCTGCATGTGATTTTTTCAAGAGAACATTGTATTTATTTGCGAGTTCCTCAGAAACGCGGTCTCCTCCGCTGCACATCAGTTTCATCCTGGAAAGGTCTTTGTTTTCAAAGTAGGGATACATCCGCTCGAAGAGGGCAGGAACACCGGGGATAAACAAAATATTTTCCGAGAAAATCTCATGGGCGCATCCTTTGGGATCAAATCTTGGAACAAGAACTACTTTCATACCCGAGATAAGCGGGGCATGGACCGAAACTGCAAGACCAAACGCATGGAATATTGGAAGGATCGCAAGGAAACCATCCTCAACATCTGTATTACCGGCACCTATATCAAGAAGAAGCTGGATCGACATTGAATTAACGGCATAATTCGAGAGCATGACACCTTTAGATGAACCGGTCGTACCGCCAGTGTACATGATCATAGCCGTATCATCAGGTTTGATATCGTCAATGGGTAGAACAAAGCCATCTCTAATGAGTCTCTTTCCTTCAGCAAGAAGATCGTCCCATAGCGTGATTTTTGTTGCATCCAACGCTTTTGGAAGTTTTCGCATCGCAAAACGGAATCCCTTATCAAGAACGAACCCTTTCAGATTGGATGGAAAGTATCCTGATGTTTTACAACGGATAACTTCTATATCTTTTCCGGCAAGATGACCTTCGCTGACCTCACAGGCGAGAACAACTTTACTCCCGGTCAGTTCCAGTGCGTAATCGATATCTTCCTTTGGGGAAAGGGGATGGACCATATTGCATATTGCCCCGATCCGGTTAACAGCATAAATTGCCAGAACACCCTGAGGAATGTTTGGTAAAAAAATGGTGACATAGTCGCCTTTTTTGACACCGTGCTTTACAAGAGCCGCACCAAGTGCATGGACTTCCTCCATGAACTGCCTGAATGGAATATGCCTCCCGTAATATGAAACCGCTGTTGATTGCTCACCGGCCCTGGCGAAACCATAAGACAACGCTTCATAAAGCGAACGTTTGTTTTCTTCAGAGTAATTTAGTAATCCCGTGATTCTACCTCCGATTGGACCATAATTGTCACATATAATTTCAGTGGTAGAGCATATAATAGAGATGGGATTCTTCTTTTTTCCCTCTTTACTCTATTGAAAGGAGTGTGTAACCCGCATCAGAAATCGCGCGGGTAAATTCTGTTTGGGATACATCTCCGGATAAAACCACAGTTGCAGTTTTTGCATTGAGATCTACAGATGCAGAAACGACACCGGGAATACCCGATAGAACTTTTTCAACATTCATTTTACAGTGATTACACATCATACCGTCTATAGTTAAGACTTTTTTCATAGTGTTCTCCATGAGATTAGGTTGATTTTTAGATGAGAAAAACCTGAGCCTGAGAGCGTTCGATACAACACAAACAGATGAAAGACTCATCGCAAGAGCCGCGAAGCCGGGGGATAATTTCCAGCCAAACGGGACAAAGAAAATCCCGGCGGCGAGCGGTATGCCGATCGTATTATAAATGAACGCCCAGAAAAGATTCTGCTTAATGTTTCTGAGCGTGGAACGACTCAGACGAATTGCAGTGACGAGGTCACGCGGGTCATTTTTAATTAAGACAAAGTCTGCCGACTCAAGAGCGATATCGGAACCGGCACCGATTGCAATACCAACATCTGCTCTCGTGAGCGAGGGAGCATCATTGATCCCATCCCCAACCATGATGACATGGTGCCCGGAATCCTGCAGGGTTCTGACCTGTGCTTCTTTTTCTGCCGGCATCACTTCGGCTACTACATGTTCGATCGAGAGCTGCTTTGCCACGGATTCAGCAACGGAACGCGTGTCCCCGGTGAGCAGGATAACATCCAGCCCCAGATGTTTGAGCCCTGCCACTGCCTCTTTGGAAGTCGGACGAATTTTATCGGCAACCGAGATGATTCCGATGAGTTCCTTCCCGTGTGCGAAGTAAAGCGGAGTACCGGTTACCTGGGTCTCAGGAACGGTTATACCAATCTCAGTCATGAAGGAGGCATTTCCGGCATAACAAATAATACCATTTACCGAAGCGGAAACACCTCTTCCCGGGACGGAGACAAAATCCTCTGCTTTGACCAGCGGAATACTATGTTCTTCCGCATAGATGATGACAGCTTTTGAGAGAGGATGTTCTGATGCGGATTCTATAGAAGCAGCGATCGAAAGAAATTCCTCTCTGGTTCCAGACAAAGTGATCACATCGGTGACCTCCGGTTTTCCAATTGTAACAGTCCCTGTTTTATCCAGAAGAATAGTATCTGCACGTCCTGCAGTCTCCAGAGACTCAGCAGATTTTATCAGAATGCCAAGCGATGCAGCTTTACCGGTCGAAACCATGATGGCAACCGGTGTTGCAAGACCAAGGGCACATGGGCAGGAGATAACAAGAACGGAGATTGCAATAGATAGAGCAAATGTAAATGGTTGTCCAAGAAGAAGCCAGACAATGCCGGAAAAAATAGCGATACTGATTACGAGAGGAACGAACACCCCGCTCACTTTATCGGCGATCTTTCCAATCGGTGCTTTGGAGGCATTGGCATTCTGAACAAGTTCAATTATTGCCGCAAGTGTTGTATCCTCACCAACCTTTTCTGCCCGAAACGTAAAACTGCCAAGTGAGATCGTTCCTGCAGAGACACTGTCACCCGGTTTTTTCATAACAGGGATACTTTCACCCGTGAGAGCCGACATGTCGATCGGGGCAGATCCTTCGGTAATCGTGCCGTCGACAGGGATACCTGCACCTGGTCTGACTAAAATAAGATCTCCAACAGAGACTTCCTCTGCCGGTATGATAACCTCGGCACCATCCCGCAGAACAGTCGCAGTTTTCGGTGCAAGGTCAATCAGCTTTCGGACGGCTTCGGTGGTTTTTCCTTTGGATCTCGCCTCAAGAAACTTACCAATTGTCACGAGTGACAAAATCATTGCGGCAGATTCGAAGTACAGGTCCATAGACCATGTGCCGGCAGAAACCAGATCCCCAGAGGCGAGAGCTGAGAAGATTGCGTAGATTACATAGAGTCCGTACCCGAGTGCCGCGAGAGAACCAATTGCAACAAGGGAATCCATATTCGGCGCACGACGAAAAAGGGCAGGAATTCCTGATGTATAGTATTTTTTGTTCACAATGACGATTGGAACAGTCAGAGCAAGCTGGACAAGAGCAAATATACCGGCGTTTACCGGATCATGCGTCCATTCCAGAAATGGAAATCCCCACATATGTCCCATGGAGAGATACAGGAGGGGGATTAAAAATGCAAAAGAGACGATGAGACGGATTTTCATCGGTCGAAGTGATGATTGTTCCGGACGACTCTTACCAGCTACGACACCATAACCTGCTGATCGGACTGCAGCTATTATCTGGTCATCCAAATCCTCTTTTGACTCAACAACCAGACGATTTTCCAGAAGATTGACCGAAGCGGATTCAACACCAGCTACACTCTTTGCTGCTTTTTCAACATGAAGTGAACATGCCGAACACGACATGCCTGTTATCGAGTAGGTTTTTTTCATTTGGTATTTTGTATGAAGAAGTGGATGATTTCATCAAGCATCGCGCCGGGGCGCACAATCTGCCGTGTGTCGAGGTTGACAACCGTACTGGGAATTCCCGGTAAAGTACCACCATCAAGTAAGAAATCATGAGGAACATTGATTTGGTCAACGCTAACAGGTGAAATTTCACCTGAGATGTTCGCGGATGTTGCAGTAATTGGACAATCAAATGCTGAAATCAATTCCAGAGCGAGAGTATGATCGGGATACCGGATTCCTATCGACCCAGTCCCACCCGAGAGATCACCGGGAAGACAATTTTTCACTGGCAGAATGATCGTCACCGGTCCCGGCAGAAATTTGGTAATGAATCGTTCTGCAAATGAATTCACATCTGCGATCGCATGGATCATCTCAATATCAGATACTGCAACTGAAATTGGTTTCCCAAGAAGCCGCTGTTTTGCTTCGTATACTTTAATGACAGCAGCTTCCGATAGAGCATCTGCCCCGAGTCCATAGACTGTTTCCGTAGGATACACGATAAGCCCGTCACGGGACAATACCCGGACAGCTTTTTCAATTCTGGTTTCTTCTCCTGGTGTTACCATTAAAATTCTTTTCCTCTGACTCTGTCAATATTAAATACACCGATTGTACTGATATGCATTACTGCCATTACTCCTGCCTGGATCGGATCGGTAACGACCAGGTCTGCCGCAGCAGAGGCACTTCCCGCCATCTTCAGACAAATTACGGGTATCCCATCCGCCTGGATCGATTTGATGGCATTAGTTATCTCACCGCCCATCAGAGAACCGGCCAAAACAAGGATCGAGGCGCGGGGCAGGCGACCAACGGCCTCAATTGCTCTGGCAAGATTGACCTCGCCAACCAATGGAATCGTATCCACGGAAATGCGTTCTCCCCGAATATTATGACGGTCGGCTTCATTCACGGCACCGAGCGCAACCTGAGCGACCTGGGCACCGCCTCCAATGATGATGACGCGCTTTCCAAATATCTCCCCAAACGTATCATGAAGAACTACTTCACGGACCCCTTGGACAGCCCTGAGTTCTAAAAGAATAGCATCGATTTCATCGCAGCCTTCAATTTCGATATCTGCCCATGCATATCCTTTGTCAGGTCCTCGGGAAATGATTTCCTGCTGGATGGATAAAATATTGGCATTGTGCTCTGCGCAGACCGAACCGATGTCTCTTAAGATACCTTTCTGATTGTCGGCTATGAGACTGACTGCGTGATGAACTGCCATAATAGTGGAATGCGATAACCGGGGATCGAACCCGAATTAGAGGCTTGGGAAGCCCCTGTCATACCATTAGACCATTACCGCATGTAGGATACTATTCTTTCTGAAGAGTTATAGAGATTTCTTCTCGTGAGGTAAATTCAACGTTTCAAGCGGAGGATATTCTGTTCCGCAAAGAGAATACCTCCCACCTTCGGACTTAACATACCCTTTCGCCGCGAGGAAGCGCAGAGCTGCAGTTACCTCGGGAATACTACGTCCGCTGGTGTCGGAGAGTTCGATCGGCGTTAACGGAGCATATACTAATGAAAGAAGGAGTTCTGCTTCAATGTTATTCTGGAAAACAGTTCGCCCGTTTGCGATTACATCCTCCATCATTTCATCAATGTCTTTTTCCACAGCTTCAAGGTTTTCGATGAGTTTTTCACGTGAATCCAGAAGCCGCCGAATCGTGAGTATCTTATCGGAGAGAGGGAGAGCATTTACGTTATCTCCAGATAGGCTCTGAGGAGGCTTTTCGGTTTTATTGACCTGGACCGAGAGAGTAAAATCATTTACGAGGTAGTAGTATTTGCGCCGTTTGTCATCCTGATAACTGGAGATGACCGCTTCCTTTTGCATTATTGCAAGATGCTCAATAACAGCTTTCGGGTTGATAACCAGACGATCAGATATTTCGGTAACAAAACATGGTTTCTGTCTGAGAAGATCGAGGATTCTTCTGCGGTTTCGGTTTCCGAGGATATCCAGTAAATGAGATAGATTATCTTGGTCTAGCATTTTTTGTCAAGAGTTACACTATGTAAGGGGATTATGATTTAAATGTCTTCTGATATCAAGAATTGACCAAAATGAGTGAGAGTAATACTATAAAAAAAGATTAGTGATTTTCTATTAACTGGGTTGCCTGATTCAGCATCAACCCAATTTAGAACTCAGACTCAAAGTCTTCAACCGTCATGGCTGAGACAATGCCTTTCTGT
>CAYSRP010000051.1:0-10028 GCA_964433475.1 uncultured Methanomicrobiales archaeon | reverse complement strand
TGCCGAGAAGGTTTTGTCAGCTTTCAGTTTCCTACCCCATCGTATTGCGAGAGACAGAGATCACTACCGTCAGAGCCCATCCAAATAATATCCAAACGCTGGATCAGAAGATTCCGCTTTGTTGACATCGGAACACGCTCGACACCACCAGATATTAAGAAAGTCTTCCGGTCATCAGGATCAAATCTTTTTTTCATCAGTTTTACTCCGGAAAAATATCCGGGAACATAAAGCAGAATACCGTGATAGACTGAAAATTTTCTGAAAAAATAGGGAGGTGATTATTTATTCTCGGGAATCTGACATGCGCAGCCGCATTCATCGGGACAACAATTCTGTGCTGTTTTTGCTGCTTTCTCGGCACGGTTCTCTTTCCATAGATCCTCGGCGACCGGGGCCCATTTTGCGGCTGCATCAACGGTCTTGGCCGTCAGATCATGAACATCTTCGGGCCTCACCATGTCTGTCGAACCGGCTTTCGAGGCCTCGATCATCTGGACAAGTCTTTCCGGATTATCGAGTAACGGACAGGGACGGAGAAGGTTCTTGTTGAACGGCTGGTTCTGTTTGTACTGCATAAAGAGCGGGGATTTGTATGCCTCAAGGAGTGTATGGGTCTTGATGTTTGCATCCGAATAGTGAATAAATGCGCACGGCTCGATATCACCGTTCGCATTTATGTGCAGATAGAATTTCCCGCCTGCAATACAACCGTTCACATACTCGCCGTCATTCCAGAAGTCCATCGCGAAGAGCGGTTTTGTAGCTCTGATGTGTCTGACCTGCTGATACATATATGCTCTCTGCTCAGGAGTTGCAAGAAGACTGGTAACGGCATCGGCTCCGATTGGAATGTAGGTAAAGAACCAGGCAAACTTTGCTCCGCGTGCGATCATATCATCAATGAAGGCATCGCTTCCAATCGATTCAGTGTTGGCACTGGTGTAACAGCAGGAAATACCGAAGGGAAGTTTCTTCCGTTTCAGGATCTCCATTGCCTTGATGACTTTCTGATAGACACCGGCACCACGTCTGCTGTCGGTCGCAGTTTCGTCACCCTCGATACTGATTGCCGGAATGAAATTTCCGACCCTGAGCATCTCGTCGGCAAATTCCTCATCGATCAGGGTACCATTCGTAAAAGACAGGAAGATACAATCACTGTGCTTCTCACACATCTTGATGATATCCTTCTTTTTGACAAGCGGTTCTCCTCCGGAATAAAGGTAGAAGTAGGTCCCAAGAGCCTTGCCCTGTTCAATAATAGAATCCCACTGATCAAGAGTGAGGTTCATCCGGTTTCCGTACTCCGCTGCCCAGCACCCGGTACATTTCAGATTGCAGGCACTGGTCGGATCCATTAAAATAGCCCAGGGGATGTTGCATCCTTCCTGTTCTCTCAATTGGATCTTCTTGTCTCTCCCGATCACAACCGCGTTTACGATGAAATTCTCGAAGATCCGTTTTCTGACGGTCGGATCGATCTCCGTATAAAGATCTTTGACGAATTTATACCAGACACCGTTTTTGTCGGCCATCTGACGTTTTACCGTCGGAAGGGGACCCTCCAGGGTATTGTTTACATCAAGACGTTCCACCCATTTCAGAAGTTTTGGTATGTTCTCATCCGGGTTGGATTCAAGATAACCCAGGACCCGTTTGATTCCGAGCGCCTGTATTTTTTGTTTCAGATTAGTCTTCACCATTATTAATCAGCTCCCGAAGAATTCGATAATAACTATAATTATCGTTTCTCCTTTATGATATACTTGTTGTCCTGAGTTTTGGAGATAAAAAAAGTTAGTCTTTGTGCTTTTTCTCACGGGCACGTATCTGGAAAAATATGACGATGATCACGATAACGGCGACAAGATAAACCAGAATCGGAAGGAACCCGACAGTGAAAGTCTGACTCATCATCACCAGAGAAAGCCCGATCACGATCGCAGAAAATATGAGACCCATGACCAGTTTATCGACAGACCCTTCGATGGTTTTTCCGAGGTCATCAATTTCTTTTGTAGCGATGTCGAGTTTGAGTTTTCCTTCCGACGCCATCTCGAGAACCGAACTCAGCTGTTTTGGAACACGGGCAAGATCCTCGAATCTGACTTTGGCATCCAGCATTTTCTTCTGGATGTTCGCCGGATCTTTCATGTCGTCTGCAACTATCTGCTTTAAGTAAGGTTCCACTTCCTTCGTGAATTCCAAGTCGGGATCAAGCGTGAAGGCAATGTTGGATACAAGCATCAGGGCCTTTAACAGCTGCATGATGTTTGGAGGAACACGGATATTGTTTTTCTGGAACAGATCCTGAATGGAGCCGAGAAGACCGGAGAAGTTCACCTGGGCACCCATATCTTTGTAATCCTGTAGGGCGAGATAGAGTTCAGAACGGAATTCGTCGATCCCTTTCTGAGGGATCCTCACATCAAGATTTTTGATGTACCTTATCGTCATATCGGTATCAGCGGACAGTAAGGCGAGAACAAGCGAGATGAACTTGTTTCGCATGTCCTTCATGACAACGCCGCAGACACCGAAATCAAGGAAGACCAGATCACCGTTTGGCGAGACCCGGATGTTTCCTGCGTGCGGATCCCCGTGATAGAATCCGTTCTGGAAAATCTGGATCATATATGCTTTCAGACCACGGCTTGCAAGCTCCTTCGGATCCATCCCCATAGAAATGATCTGATCAACGTCATCACTTCTGCATCCGGAAACGAATTCCATGGCGAGTAATTCTTTGCCGGAATATTCCCAGTAGATCTTCGGGATTTTGATGCCGGGGATCCCCGAGAGTTTCATATTGCGGGAAAGCCGCTCGGCATTCATTCCGTCACGGGTAAAATCCAGTTCCTTTCTGATCTGGGTAGTAAAATCATCGACCAGAGAGACCGGGTTATACATACGAAGTTCGGGGCGTTTGTCTTCGAGAAGCTGAGCGATCGACCGCAGAAGGATAACATCCTGCTCGATCCTCGAGTTGATCTTCGGACGCTGGATCTTCAGGGCAAGAACGGTCCCATCCTGCATCACAGCACGGTAGACCTGGGAAATGGATGCTGCAGCGAGCGGCTTCGGATCGAGCGAGGTGAAGACGTCACGCCAGTCGGGAATGTATTCATCCAGCGTTGGAATGACTTCATCGAAGGGAACTACTCCTACTCTGTCCTGTAATTTACAGAGTTCTTCGATCATTTCTGCAGGGAACAATTCAGTTCTCGTGCTCATAAGCTGACCGAACTTAACAAACGTCGGACCCAGCTCTTCCAAAGCCATACGGATCCTGGCAAAGGTCGAGTACCCGCTGTACTCTTCCTGAGCTGCTTTTTTCGTACTGATAAAACCTGGGAACAGTTCGTTTATGAAGTAACCAAATCCGTATTTGACTAAAACATCTGCAATCTGACCATACCTTCGAAGACTGACACTCGCCATAGTGTAATTGTTAATTGATGTTACCAGATGTTAATCTTACTGACAAATTATCTCATAGCAAGTGCTTTTAAATTATAGACTCAAAGTATTGTATTACCTTAGGAACTAAGGAAGGATTGATTAAAAATGGACAAATATCGTTGCTCAGTCTGTGGTTATGTTTATGACCCGGCAAAAGGTGCAGGAATCATGTACCCTCCAGGAACCGCATTTGAATCACTGCCGGACACATGGAAGTGCCCGATCTGCGGCGCCAGCAAATCTCAATTCAAAAAGGTGTAATCTCCTATGGCATCCCGTGAGATTGCTGAAAATATCTATTCGGTCGGTACTATCAACTGGAACCTCAGGTATTTTGATGCAATCATGCCGACCCCGAGGGGGAGCAGTTACAATGCATACCTCGTAAAAGGCAGTGAAAAAACCGCACTGGTGGATACCGGTGAGCCCAATGAAGAGGCTGATTTTATCACCAATCTCATGAGGCTCGATCAGGATTCACTGGATTATATCGTCTGTCTGCATGCAGAACAGGACCATTCCGGTCTGCTCCCTCTTCTTCTCGATGTTTATCCGATGGCAAAAGTTGTCACAAACGAGACCTGTAAAGGACTCTTAATGGCAATGCACCACCTGGAAGAGCTCGAAGAACGTTTCATCGTTATTCAAGATAAGGAAACATTGTCCCTTGGCGACAAGACGCTGAAATTCTACATCGCCCCATGGGTCCACTGGCCGGATACGATGTTTACAGAAGTTGTCGAAGACAAGGTCCTGTTTACCACGGATTTCCTTGGAACGCATTATGCGTCGCCGACTTTATTCCAGGATGACAATTCACCCGAATATCTTGAAGCGGCAAAACGCTATTACTCCGCGATCATGATGCCCTTTAGAGCATCCGTTCAGGAGCATCTGGGACTGATCGATGATATCGCTCCGAAGATCATAGGTCCAAGCCATGGTCCGGTCCTGAAGCTCCCGGCAAAAATCATGGATCTCTACCGGGACTGGTCAAGTGACACACCAAAGAACACGGTCGTCGTCGCGTATGTTTCCATGCACGGCAGCACCGAGTTGATGGTAAAATTCCTGGTAGATGACCTTGTTCAGCGAGGCATCCCGGTTCAACAGTACAATCTTCTTGAAACGGATACCGGAGTTCTCGGAAGTGCAATTGTGGACGCAGCAACGATCATTCTTGCAACGCCCACCGTTCTTTTCGGTCCCCACCCGGTTGCAGTTAATGCTGCATATCTTATCAGAGTACTACGCCCGAAGGCAAAGTACCTCGGCATTATCGGATCATACGGATGGGGCACGAATGCCGTGAACTATCTTACCGATATGTTGTCGCCGCTTGGAGCAGAAGTACTCGAACCGGTTTACATCAAAGGACTCCCAAACGAGGAAACAATTTCCGATCTGCATAAATTAGCAGAATCAATTGAAGAGCGTCACAAAACGCTCTGATCCTCTTTTTTAACACGATACACACTTATTTATTTCAGATTGACCTATCATTCAACCATGACAGAGCAAAAAGAGATTTACAAATGTGCTATCTGCGGGAACACAGTCAGAGTAATAGGGAAAGGCAAAGGTCAGCTTGTCTGTTGCGGACAGCCGATGGACAGACTCGTAGAAAACAGCACCGATGGAGCAATGGAGAAGCATGTTCCGGTAGTTGAACAGATTACTGGGGGCTACAAAGTATCGGTCGGAGCAGTTGCCCACCCAATGATCGAGGAACATCACATTACCTGGGTAGGACTCAGAACCGATGATGGGATCGAACACGAGAAGTTCCTTGTCGCAAACGATAAGCCGGAAATGATTGTCAAGACCTCCGCGAAAGCTATCAAAGCCGGAGAATACTGTAACATCCACGGACTCTGGGTCAAGAAAGTATAACTTTCCCGAAATTTTTTTCTCCCTGAAATAATTTTCAGGGAACTTCTATTATTATCAAACACCTAATTGTATAACATATGGGTTACCTGAGGGAACTTCCGGCAATTGGTCGAGATATCGGCTCGGTATTTCTTTTGATAGGTCTGGTCTCACTTCTTCCGATGATTGTCGGATGTATCTATCAGGAATGGTATGCCCTCCCATGGATGGCGACCTCCACAATTACTCTGCTTGTCCTCGGGGGAGTTCTCCACCTGCTCCCAAAATATAATAAACCCCCGCGGGCAAGTCTCTCGATCGCCGCAACAGCCCTGATCTGGGCTCTGGTCGGCATTCTGGGCTGCTTTCCCTTTTTTTGCGCAGGTATGCCGCTTCTTGATGCGGTATTTGAATCAATGTCCGCATGGACCGGCACCGGATTTTCCCTTGCAACAAACCTTGAAACGTGGCCGAAGACCATTCTTCTCTGGCGTTCCTTAATGCAATGGATAGGCGGTCTCGGGATCATTGCATTCACGCTCACGGTTGCAAACAGATCAGGTCTTGTTACCCAGAATTTTTACCGCTCGGAAGGAAGATCAGAATCCTTCATGCCAAGTGTGATCGCAACAGCCATCCAAATGTGGAAAATCTATCTTGTTCTGACATTGATCGCCATCGGAGCGATAATATTGACCGGGCTAAACCTATGGGATGCGGTAAACGTTGCATTTTGTGCGATCGCCACGGGAGGTATGTGTATTTATGCCGATGGTATTACCCACTTTGACAATCTGGCTCTCGAAATGGTTTTGATTCCGATAATGATCGCGGGGGCATTACCATTCCGGCTCTATTATGTGACCTACGTATCCAGATCATTTAGGGAACTTTTGCATGACAAGATCCTCCGGATGATGCTAGGGGTATTCGTTGCCATTTCCGCGGTCCTCATCATCGAATTATCAATAGAGGGAATGCCGATCGTCAGCACACTTCGTGAAAGTCTCTTTATGGCAGCTTCGACAGTAAGTACGACCGGATTCCAGAACTCGCACTTTACCGGATGGGGTGTTGCCCCGATACTTTTCCTCTCTGTTTTCCTCATAATCGGCGGAGCCCCGGGAAGTACAGCCGGAGGTATCAAACTCAACCGTATCCAGGTCATGTTCGAGGCACTTGGATGGTGGTTCAGGAAAACGATCCGCAGTCCGCATTCAGTAGTCCCGCTGCGTCACGAAGGAAAACCAATCTATGGAAAAGACGCAGAAAGTCTGATCGCAAAATCACTTTTACTGATCCTCTTATTTCTCCTGCTCTTAGTCGGGACGCTTATCATTTTCATGCATGACCCTTACTTCTCGGGAAATATGCTGGCAACGATCTATGACCTCTGTAGTTGTATTGGAAACAACGGAAGTTCTGCAGGTATCGTCGGACCGATGATGCCGGACTATTCAAAAGTCATTCTCTGTGTAGTGATGTGGGTCGCAAGACTGGAAGTTATTCCTGTTCTTATCCTCTTCTGGGGGATCCTCCACGGATTTAAATTACAAAAGGACACGAATAACAGAGCAAAGTGAGTTGGTAAGTCTATTTGGATTAAACTCAACTTATATGTATTCTGCCAGTCAAATATATACTCCAATGAGACAGATTGCCCTTTATGGAAAGGGGGGAATTGGAAAATCCACCACATCGGCAAATCTTTCGGCGGCTTTTTCAGAGATGGACCTTGATGTCATGCAGATTGGCTGCGATCCGAAGCACGATAGTACACGCATGCTCATGCATGGACGCTGGATCCCGACCGTCTTGGAGCAGATGTACGAACATAAGGAACTGAAAACTGAAGATATCGTCTATCACGGATTTGGAAATATCAGGTGTGTGGAGGCAGGAGGACCGGAACCGGGGATCGGCTGTGCAGGCAGGGGTATCATCGCGACCTTCCAGCTTCTCGAAAAAATGGATGCCCTTTTCGGGGACGTGATCGTCTATGATGTTCTTGGGGATGTGGTCTGCGGCGGATTTGCCATGCCCATGAGAGATGGATATGCACAGGAGGTCTATCTTGTGACAAGCGGTGAACTGATGAGTCTTTATGCTGCAAACAATATCTGTAAAGCAATAGCACGCATATCTGAACGCAGTTCCGCAAAATGTCGCCTTGGGGGAGTTATCTGCAATGCAAAAGATATGGAAAACGAGCGTGAACTCGTCGAAGAGTTTGCAAAAAGAATCGGCTCCAAACTCGTCTGTTATATCCCGCGAAGCAACTCGGTCCGTGCAGCAGAGGTGAACTGTATGACCGTGATCGAACACGATCCGACATCAGATCAGGCAGAAGTCTACAGAAACTGCGCAAAAATAATTCTGGATAACTCTGACCTGAGGATCCCGAAACCACTTGCTTTAGAGGAACTGGAAGAACTTGCAAGAAACTATCTCTGAATCAAGAATGGCAGGCTGCACTCTTACGGGTGCCCTTTCCGTTGTCTGTTTTATTCCGGGTGTAGTAACGGTAGTTCACGCTCCAAAAGGATGTGCCCATCAGACATTTTCCATGCTTCACGCTCTGATGAACGATGCAGAGACAAATATCACCCCGGAAATTATGGTCTCAGGTCTGTCGGATAAGGAGGTCATCTTCGGTGGTGAGGCATGCCTGCGTCAGGCACTCGACCATGCTGCAGAAAAAAAACCTGAGCTTATTATCGTTGTAACATCCTGCGTACCTGAAACGATCGGGGATGATTGTCGGGCAGTTTGCCGGGAACACGCATATGCAAATCATATAATCTACATTCCAACCTCGGGATTTCTCGGAGGCAGTGCAAAAGACGGAGAGAATGCAGCCCTTATAGGACTCTCAAATCTCGCAGAACCCGCTAAACCCGTTCCAAATACCGTAGCGATCATCGGAGAAAAAAATCTGGAGTCGGAGGTCGAGGAGAATTTTGCCGAAGTGACCAGACTTCTTGATCTGCTGGACTTGACCATCACAGTCAGATTCTGCAGAAATACAGATATCACAGGCTTGAAAAAACTTGGAACCGCATCCTGTTTTATTTTGAGAGATGAACGTTCAGCTGATGCGGGACGCGAACTCGGAAAAAAATTCAACCGTCCGGTGATCCCAGAATTCCCGCGGGGACTCTCGGGTGCCCTCACGTTTTTGCGTGAGACCGGGAAAGCCTGTGGTCTTTCTGCGGAAAAAATCGAAGAAGCAGTGTCAATCGAAGATGCCCATCAGAAGGAAATGCTCTCACGTTTCAAAAATCTCTCGGGACAAACAGTGTTTCTCGGAGCAGAACCACTCGAAGGAACACTTCCTGTGGCACGGGAGGCAATCAGACGCCTTGGTATGACCGAGTCAGCGAATGGGATTGCTGTCAAACTACCATTTTATTTGCCGATCGGCGTATCAGGTATGATGAAGATGCTCTATCTTTGGAGGAGGACGATCTTACATGGATGAAGGATTCTGCGTAAACCCTGTTTGGCCATGTGCCATGACCGGAGCCTGTTCCATACTTGCCGGATTTTCCGGACTTCAGGTATTGATCCATGGTTCGTCAGGCTGTTATTACTATCCGAGATCACTCCTGAAAGTCCCGCTTTTCAGCACATACCTTCTTGAATCAGAAATTGTTTTTGGAACCGTTAACCGCCTGAAAGAGGTGGTATCCACCCTTTCGACATCGAACAAACCGATCGCTATCCTGAACACCTGCATTCCTGCACTGACCGGCGAAGATCTCTCGGGTGCGGCCACTGAGCAGGATGCAATTTTTGTCGACGCACCGGGTTTTCTGGGAAATGTCGAGGAAGGGGCAAAAATCGCCTATGAAAGTCTCGGGATCAAAATAGATGCATCGCGGGACGGCGTGAATATCGACGGGATATCCCTCCTGGACCTATTCTGGAGAGGCAATCTCCATGAAGCGGAGCGGCTCCTTTCTAAAATGGGGGTCCCGGTCGCCATCAGATTTGCAAAGGACACGTATGATAATCTGCAAAAAGGAGCGGCATCGAACACAATATCGGTCAATCCGTCATTCCCATCCGGGATCGGTACAATGCTTGGTTCGTTTTTGTTTCCCAACCTGAAAGAGACAATAGAAAATCTCGCAAATATATTCCCCTATGCAGATATGGAACCGGTCCTTGAAGAATGGAACTGGGCTGACGAGCAGATGTTCTACTATACTGATAAATATCTCCGGAAATACGAATCACCGATCGTCGCGGTTTGTGCACAGGAAAGCTACGCGGTCTTCGCCAAAAATATGATGGAACGCTACTTCGGATCAGATGTGCCTGTTATCCTCGCACGAAATCGCGACGCCGCGTCGATCCCTTGTGAAACCGACCTGACAAAAATCACCGGCAAAATCACCGCATGCAGACCGGACATTATCCTCGGTTCCACCTTCGAGGCAAATGCGTATCCAAAAGCTGCGTTCCTCGGCATAACCCCACCGGACCGGAGCCGTGTTTCCATATCGGCACGTCCTATTACAGGAATCGAGGGAGGGATCACCTTCATCGAAAGCGCACTCAATTCACTGATGGACATAACAGAGCGGCGTAGGCGCTCTTAGCCGAACAAGACGAATATCTTGCGAGAAATGAAGCGTTGATTTTTTCAGTAACGAAAAAAATAAACATACGAATTAAAGATATGT
>CAYSRP010000050.1:0-10173 GCA_964433475.1 uncultured Methanomicrobiales archaeon | reverse complement strand
TTCACTAAAAAGAAAAATCAAAATGAATTTATAGGAACATCCCGTAAGGTCTATCGTAGAATATAAATTGAAAGCATTCTTATTAATAAAGATACATCTTCTTAATCAAGACGTGTGAGTCTGTACAAAATCAGTATGGAGATATGTGGTAACCATGAGATATAGGATCAAACAGAGAGGTGGAACGTGAGCAATACTATCCCCGCCATACTCGCAGGAATCGCAGCATTCCTTCTTTATTTAGTGCTGTCAATTGGCTCGGCGACGGATACCGATGCGATCTTCCTTTGGTCGTCTGCTGAAATCATCATCGGGCTAATTCTGTCAATTATAACCGGGCTTATGTGCAGGAAAATCTGGAAAGGAAAACGCTACAAAATGGCAAACCCTCTCCGGTGGCTTCTCATTGTCGTCTACATAATTCCGTTTTTAATCGAACTAATTATAGCAAACCTGACAGTTGCATGGAAAATAATCACCGGTAAAAATATCAGACCCGGAATCGTCAAACTTTCTCCGGGAATGAAAACCGATGCCGGCACTCTCCTTCTTTCCTCATCCATCACCTTCCAGCCGGGAACGGCGACCGTGGATGTAAACAGCGAGACCAGGGAACTTTATGTTCACTGCCTTGATATTGGCGAAGACCCGAAGGAAGTCCGGAAATCTGACGAAATCTTTTCCAGAATCAACCTCGCCAGATGGATCAGGAGGATCACAGAATGATAGATATTTTTATGATCGCAACGATCATTTTCGTTGTTCTCATCTTTGCCTGCGGGATCCGTATGTGGATGGGTCCCACAAATGCAGACAGGATGCTTGCCCTTGATGTTATCAACAGCCTTGTTGTTATCATTATGATCACCCTTTCACTAAGGCTCAATCAGCCGGTCTTCATTGATGTCGGGATCGTTTACGCTCTCCTCTCATTTGTAGGAACACTGTATGTCGCAAAACTCATCGGAGGGGAACTCGAATGATCGAAATAATCATAACCATCTGTGTAGTGATCGCAGTATTTTTCAGCGTGATCGGTGTAATCGGACTCTTCAGATTCCCTGACTTCTATACCCGCATACATGCAGCAGGACTTGTCGGAAGCTTCGGCCTTCTTTTCATGGGATTAGCAGTTTTTATCTATGCTGCAGGACTCTGGATCGATGGAAACGAAGCGTGGCTCAACTTCGGGGCTCATGTTCTCTTTGCCCTCGTAATTGTTGTAATCACATCAACCACGTCGACCCATGCAATAGCCCGGAGTGCTTACAGGTCCGGAAACATGCCGAAAGCAAAAGTTGATGCCCTCAACAATGACCTGCCGAAAATGGAAGAACAGGAGGGACGAAAATGATAGAATTATTCCCTGCGAGCTATTCATTGCTGCACATTTTCTTCCTCGCAGCACTTATTCTCTTCGCAGTAGCGGTGTTTTTCCTAAAAGATCTGATTGCAGCCGCAATTTCCTTTGCAGCATTCAGTTTCCTCATGGCACTTGAATTCTTCCTGCTGCAGGCACCAGACGTTGCCATAGCAGAAGCAAGTATCGGAGCAGGAATCTCAACGGCAATTTTAATGATCGGTATCAAAGGCACAAAACGTCAGGAGAGTGATGAACCATGAAAGAATGCACATCTCTCTTTCCAAAAAAGGTCGTGGTGATACTGGTCATTCTGGTAACGCTGATCCTCCTGCTGCCCTCGATCGGACTCACGTTCGGCGAACCACAGTCAACGGTCACTGACCAGTATTATATCAACAATGCTCAGGTCGAAACAGGTGCAAACAATGTTGTGACCTCGATCGTCTTTGACTACCGTGGATTCGATACACTCGGCGAAGCATGCGTACTGTTCATCGCCGTTCTCGGCGTTGCAATGCTCTTCAGGAGGATCGGGAAATGACATCCGGTATTGTTATACGGACCGCAGGACGATTGTTGGCACCGTTCATATTCATCTTTGGATTTTATATCGTGGCTCACGGGCACCTAACCCCGGGGGGAGGATTCCAGGGAGGAGCAGTGATCGCGACCGGCGTGGCGCTAATCCTCGTTTGTTATTATTATAAAGACTGTATCGATAAACTCACCCCTGCCAAGAATTTCAAACTTGTCGAAGCAGCAGGTCTTATACTCTATATCTGCACGGCACTGTCCGGACTTGTAGTAGGAGCCAGCTTCCTCTTCAACTGGATGAATGCAACGGGCGGTCTCTTCGGACACGCGGTCGCATACGGGATCAACGCAGGCGATATTTTCACCGCAGGAGTAATCCCGGTGCTGAACTTCGCGATCGGAATAGAAGTTCTCGGTGCACTATCGGTAGTACTGATGTACATGTTTGCCGGTCTAAAAGAAACCACTCAGGCAGAAGACGATGCCTCGGCTTCAACCTCCATAATAAAAAACAGGGAAAACAAAGGTGGTAGAAAATGATAGCAAATATGCCGTTTATCACGGTTGCCCTGCTCATTGGAATCGCATTTACGATCATCCTCCTGAAAAAGAACATGATCAAAATGGTCATGGGTATCGGGATCCTAGAGAGTGCAGTCAACCTGTTCCTCATAACGATCGGATACAGGGAAGACGGGATCGCGCCGATCTTCACGAATGCTCCAGAAGGTGTCGACATGGTTTTACCAACTGTCCAGGCACTTACCCTGACGAACATCGTCATCGGTGTTGCAACCACTGCGCTGATGATCAGTATGATAATGATCATCTACAAAAAATACGGGACACTCAACTCGGATAAGATGCGGAGGCTCAAAGAATGAGTTTGCTATTAGATAATATGCCGGCTCTCCTGATCGCAGCGCCGCTCTTCGGAGCATTCCTTATCCCCATCTTCGGAAGATTCCTCCCGAAGATCCGTGATCCCTGGGTCATCCTCGTTTCATTTCTGGCGAGTCTGGTTGCCGTAATCAACGTGGCCACGGTTTTCACGAAAGGAACTGTTGTGTACGTGTTCGGAGCTGCGGCAGGTTCTTCATCCGCTTCGATCGACTCGGGCGGACTTCCATTCAGGATCATCTTCACCATCGACGGATTCGGCGCATTCATGCTGCTTTCGGCAGCAATCGTTTCGTTTGCGGTCATTCTCTATCTTGTATCCTCGCAAAAGGAACGGAGCGGAAAGTCCGAGTTCTATGCTTTGTATCTTCTGCTGACGGCAGGTATCTTCGGCATGGTCTCGACAGGGGACATGTTCAACTTCTTCGTGTTCCTGGAGATCAACTCACTCGCCGCCGCCGCACTCGTTTCTTACCATAGAAATGGCGGTATCGCCGTAGAAGGAGCACTAAAATATCTGATCGTCAACACGGTCGGCGGACTTATGGTCCTGCTCTCGATCGGTCTGTTGTATGCACAATACGACTCACTGAACATGGCAGTGATCGCATCCCAGATGACATGGACGACCTTAAACATCGTCGCCCTCGTGCTCTTCATCGCGGCCCTTGCGATGAAAGCGGGTACAGTACCCTTCCATTATGCAACACCGGATGCCTATTCGGTCGCACCCTCGGGCATCACGGCTTTGATGGTCGTTGCAAGCCAGGCAGGACTCTATGGTCTGTTCAGGATCCTTTTCACGGTATACGGAGGAGCACTCAACACCGTAACCGTCGGCTGGGTAATAATTATTCTTGGTATTTTATCAATGGTCATCGGTGTTACGATGGCACTTCCCCAGAAAGATGTAAAACGTCTTCTGGCATACCATGCAGTTTCCCAGACGGGATACATGCTTCTCGGTGTGGGCGTTGCCTTGGCAGTATTGGGCGACCCGATTGCATTGAGTGCCTATGGTCAGACGGCGATGGAAGGAGGTCTCTTCCATATCATCAACCATGCCCTGTATAAGGGACTCTTGTTCCTCGCAGTTGGTGCGGTGATCTACCGAACCGGTGTCTGGAACCTGAACAAACTGGGAGGTCTTGGTCATAATATGAAATGGACGATGATCTTCTTCCTGATCGGGGCCCTCGCCATAGCAGGAATTCCGCCGTTCAATGGATTTGCCTCAAAACTGATGATCTATGAATCGGTTTTTGCCTTCAATCCGATCCTTTCAGTTATTGCCATGATCGTCTCCATCCTGACCCTGGCATCATTCATGAAAGTCTTCCACTCGGTCTTTATGGGTCCGAAACTTCCGGAATTCGAAAACGTGAAAGAAGTCCCGAAACTTATGATCGCAGGAATGGTCATCCTGACCATTTTCGTTATCGGATTCGGTCTCGTACCCGACCTCGTGGTAGACAGCATCGTTACACCGGCAGCAGATGCTCTTCTTAATCAGGGTTCATATATTGCCGCGGTCCTTGGAGGTGTATTATGATCGGCGATCTCTTAACCGGATACGGATTCTGGAACCCGCTTATCTGGATCGTTGTGATGGTGATCGGACTCCTGTTTGCCTGGCTCGTCTGGCGCTGCGGGGAATCATCCTACGACAAAGACACCGAACAGACAAAACCCTACCTCTCCGGAAATGATGAACCGCCAAAAGGCGATGTCCACATCAGAGGGGGGAACATGTACTGGGGATTCACCCATGCCCTCAAAGGATATTACGATAAAATCATCCCGCTCCATTCGGGAGTCGTGAATGATTACCTCACATGGTTCCTGATAGGAGTCATTGTGATTTTCGTGGTGGTGATAGTAATATGAAACTCACAAAATCTTTGAACAGATCCCTCTGGGTATTTCATTTCAACGCAGGTTCATGTAACGGCTGCGATATCGAGATCGTTGCGACCCTGACGCCGCGTTATGATCCGGAACGTTTCGGCGTAAAACTCGTGGGGTCTCCCCGCCATGCCGACGTTTTACTCGTAACCGGTCCGGTCACAAATCAGATGGCTGACAGACTCCGGCGTGTCTACGCCCAGATGCCTTCACCCAAAGTTGTGATGGTCGTCGGAACATGCGGTCAGTCAGGCGGTGTGTTTTCGACATCCTACAACCTCGCGGGTCCTGTCGACCAGATCATCCCTGTGGATGTTTACGTCCCGGGATGTGCCCCGAGACCCGAAGCGATCATCAATGGAGTCGTAACGGCGATCACGAAATTAGAAAGACTCGAAGGAGGAAAATAATGGACGAAATATATACCCCTGCAGAAGTGGTGGATAAACTCAAAGCCTCACTCGGCGATTCTATGCTGGATTCCTCCATCAGAGTCAGAGCAGAAGGAGCAAAGAAACGGGAGAATTCCAATATATGGATCACCATCCGCCGCGAAGCTATCCATCAGGCAGCCGAGGCACTGATGAAGATCCGATACCCCCACTTATCCTGCATCGCAGGCTATGACAAGGGAGCAAAGGACGAAAACCTCAGGGTCCAGTACATCTTCTCCATCTACGGCGGAATCGAAAACAAAGAGTGCATGGTGATCTTTTCGGCCGATATCCCGAAAGCGGACCCGCATATCCCGACGATCACCGATCTGATGGAAGGAGCGGCATTCACCGAGCAGGAAAAAACGGAATACCTCGGCATCACTGTCGACGGTCTGGAACCGGCAAAACACAAATTTTTCCTGCCGCAGGATTTCCCTGATAACGTATATCCTCTCAGGAAGGACGACAAGAAGATCCCTGACTCAATGATCAAAAATCTCTGGGCATGCGGCAGACCGGAAAACCGTCCGCCCGCACCACTGGGGGATGAGTAATATGGCAGGTAACGCACCCTACAAAGTCCCGATCGGACCGATCCACCCGGCATTAAAAGAGCCGGTCCATATCGAACTGACGGTCCTCGGAGAAGAGGTCATCTCGGCAGATTTCACACCCGGACAGACCCACCGCGGTATCGAGTGGATGGGACTGTCCAGAAATCCTGTCCAGATAGTACACCTGACAGACCGTATCTGCGGGATCTGCGGAGTGACGCACTCTCTTTCGTTCGCCAGAGCGGTCGAACAGATCGCCGACATCACCGTTCCCGAACGGGGAGATTATGTCAGAACGATCATCGCTGAATTCGAACGGATCCAGTCCCACCTTCTCTGGGCGGGAGTCGCTGCCCATGAGCTTGGTTTTGACTCGCTGTTCTACCTTGCATGGAGGGTTCGGGAAGATGCGATGGACGCAATCGAACTCATCACGGGAAACCGGGTGAACTACGACATCATCCAGATCGGCGGGACCCGCAGAGACATCGTCGAAGACCAGATCCCAAAGATCCGCAAATGCCTCAACGCATACAAGGACGTCTTCGGAAAACTGAAAAAACTTTTCCTCGAAGATGCCGTGATCAAGTCCAGATGCGTTGGGACAGGTCTCCTCTCATTCGAGACTTCCATGGCGTATTCCACGGTTGGTCCGACCTCGCGTGCTTCCGGCGTAACTGCTGACCTAAGAGTAGACTATCCGTACTGTGCATACGGCGATCTGGATATAAAGCCGGTCCTGCCGACGATCTACGGATCAGAAGTGAACGGTGATACGTATGACAGGATCGTTGTCCGCATCTTTGAGATCGCCCAGTCGATAGAGATCATCGAAACCTGTCTCGACAATATGCCGCCCGGACCGGTCCTATGGGAAGAAAAAGTCGCAAAGATCCTCTCGGCCTGCAGGAAAGCATCCGGCGAAGCAGTCGGGCGTCACGAAGCCCCGAGAGGAGAGGCGGTCCATTATGTTGCAATGGACGGAGCTGAAGCACCGATCGCATGGAAAGTGAAGGCATCGACATACAGTAATGCACATGTCTGGCCGATCATTCTGAAAGGCGCCCAGCTCGCCGATATCCCGATCATCGTTGCATCGATCGACCCGTGCATGTCCTGTACTGATCGTGTTGCGGTCACGAATAACGGATCTACGAAGATCTTCACCAAAGAACAGCTCTCGAAGATGTCCTATGAAAAAACACGGAGGATGCTGCAATGAACATCATTCTTTCCGTGATCAGCGGAACGATCGTTCTCGCGATCCTCGGGATCATACTCGGTCTGTTCATTGCCGGGATCGACAGGCGTATCGTCGCCCGCATGCAGGCAAGGATCGGCCCGCCTCTCAGACAGCCGTTCACCGATATCCGGAAACTGTTTACGAAACAAAGCATCGTGCCGGCTAATGCGATACCCTGGCTCTTCAATCTGATGCCGATCATCGCTCTCGCCTCCTCGATCGCCGTACTCATGTATCTGCCGTTTGGCAGTCTTGCCCCGATCCTCGGAGAAGCAGGAGACATGATCCTGGTCCTCTATCTCCTGATCGTGCCCTCACTCGCTCTGGTCATTGGCGGCTTCGCATCCGGCTCTCCCTATGCAACGGTTGGTGCCCAGCGTGAAATGGTTTCGATGATCGCCTACGAGTTGCCGCTCGCGATTTCCGTCATCATTATCGCCTGGAGACTGATGGCAGCCGGAGTCGCCGAGCCGTTCTCCTTCATAACACTGATGCAGACATCAGTCTGGGATGTCGTTGGTCCGCTCGGGATCGTTGGTCTCCTTATTCTCCTGTTCCTCTTTATGTGGATCACACCCGGAGAATTATCCAAGGTCCCGT
Organism: uncultured Methanomicrobiales archaeon; assembly: GCA_964433475.1. Lineage (GTDB taxonomy): Archaea > Halobacteriota > Methanomicrobia > Methanomicrobiales > Methanocorpusculaceae > Methanocorpusculum. Next base: position 2,637 of record CAYSRP010000050.1, on the reverse strand, counting down.
TCGATACACCGGAAGCCGAAACAGAACTTGCCGGCGGTATCCTTGCAGAATATTCCGGAAGAAACCTCGGTGTCTTCTCCCTTGCCCAGGCAGTAAAAATGGTTGCGATCCTTACATTCGGGATCATCATCCTTCTGCCGTGGAACCTTTCTCCGGTCTTTGGCATGACCGGCGCGGGAGCGGTCTTACTCGACCTTGCCTTCTTCGTTTTGAAGGTGATCGTAGTTTCGATCCTTTCAGTCACGATCATCAGAACAATGATGGCAAGGCTCCGGATCACCCAGGTCGTGAAGTTGTACTGGTTCATCTTCGGAGGTCTCGGCATTATTGCGATCATTCTTCTGATGCTGGATGCATTCTTCCTCGGGGTGATCTGAGATGCTCCCGATGCTGAAAGAGATCCTCGCCCAGTCCGCGAAAAAGCCGGTGACCAATCTCTTCCCGGCGATCCGTCTCCCGAAATCCATTACTGAATTTTTACACGATGTCGGTGAAGGAAAAGCGACCCTCACCCCACCGGTCGAGACGCCAAACAAAATGCGGGGAAAACTTTCCTATGACCGCGGGCTGTGCAACGGATGCGGACTTTGTATGAAAGTCTGCCCTGCCCACGCCATCGAGCAGGTCGTCTATCCTCTCCCGCCTGCAAAAGAGGGAGAAGACAAACCAAAGGCACAAAAACGGATCCGGATCTATGTCAGTAGTTGTATCTTCTGTGGTCAGTGCATCGATATCTGCCCGAAAGGAGCGATCTCGCAGACATCCGAATTCCTGCTTGCGGCAGAAGACCGCTTCGCTGAAAGTCAGATAATCGAGTGAAGGAAGAGACGGAAATTCTGTATAAATATGAATTTCATCTTACGAAAATGGAAACATACGGATGCTCCTTCACTTGCTTTTTATGCCAACGATCCGCAAATTGCCCGAAACCTCAGGAAAGGATTTCCCTCCCCATACACGCTTGAGGATGCAGAAGCATTCATCAAATTAGCCGCCGGCGAAGACGAGACAAAAAATCTTTATCTGACGATCGATATCGACGGTAAAGCGGTAGGAAGTATCGGTGTCTTTTGCCGGACCGGGAAATCGGCTGAACTCGGATACTGGCTCGGCAAGCCTTATTGGGGAAAGGGGATCATCAGTCAGGCGATCTCAGAGATATGCCGGGACGCATTCACAAAATTTCCGATTGATGAAATATTTGCCGAACCATACGTGTGGAACAAAGGCTCCCAGCGTGCCCTGGAAAAGAACGGTTTCACTTTCTCTGGATCAATTGGAGAGAACTGCACCTATATATTGAGAAAAAATAACGATTCGGAATGTATATAACTCATTACATTAAATCACAATGCTATATACACAGATCTTCCATATACGTCAGGATCTGAAATATTCCGAATAATATGAAAAGTATAACCGGTTCGGCCAAATGCGATACATATGACAGGGCTGAAGTGATCCAGGCGGTAACAAAAGCAATAAAAGCCGCCGGAGGCCTCCCGAGAGTCGACGGCAGAAAAGTTCTTTTAAAACCCAATCTCCTTTCCGACTCGGGGATCGACCGGGCAGTGACCACTCACCCCGAAGTCGTTTATGCTGTCGGAAAACTGATCCAGGATGCCGGCGGTATTTTAACAATAGCAGACAGCCCGGGTGCAGGGATCATTTATAATCATAAATCCCTGAAAAAAGTTTACCATAAATGCGGCATTGAAAAAGTCGCAGAGGAACTCGGCATCCAGCTTTCCTACGAGACCGGCTTTCAGGAACGTTCCTTCCCGGAAGGAAATGTAATGAAACATTTCACCATCATCGATCAGGCATGTGATGCGGATGTTATCATCTCGGTCTGCAAGCTGAAGACCCACATGTTCACCCACTTCTCCGGTGCCGTGAAAAATACATTTGGGGTGATCCCGGGTCTCGACAAACCGGTTTTTCACTCACGATTTCCTGATGCATTCGACTTTTCCGAGATGCTCGTCGACCTGAACGAGTTGGTCCAGCCTGACTTTGTCGTTATGGACGCAATCGTTGGTATGGAGGGAAACGGACCGATGGGCGGTTCACCGCGTGAAGTCGGCTACGTGCTCGCTTCGCATTCGGTCTACGGTCTGGATATTACTGCCCAGACACTGGTCAACATGCATCCAGAATCGATTGGGACAACAATGGCTGCCCTCAGACGGGATCTGATCGAAGAAGTAGAGGTGGAGGGAGATAAGATCGTGCCGATCCTCGACTATGTTCACCCATCCACATATCACGGCAAGTCAAGAGACCCGCTGCTGAAGAAAAGTGTCTACCGCAAGCTTCAGCGTATGGGAAAAATGTATGAGCCGTCTCCGGTCGTTAACGTAAAGATGTGCGTTGGATGCGGGCAGTGCGTACGGATCTGTCCGGTGAAGGCCGTAGAAATAATCCACGGAAAAGCATCGTTCGATCTGACAAACTGTATCAGATGTTACTGTTGTCACGAGATGTGCCAGTATCATGCGATCCAGATGAAACGGTCGGTGACCGGAAAAGTCATCCACAAGGTCATCCATCATTGATATGCCTCTCTTTTCATAGGGACATAAGAGACATACTCATCTTATTAATATCCGACACCCAATTATATACTCGTGAAGT
>CAYSRP010000049.1:0-10325 GCA_964433475.1 uncultured Methanomicrobiales archaeon | reverse complement strand
ACGTAATTGTCGGAGAAACATTTGCCGAAGACAATGATCTCAGGATCGGAAGCCGAATCACTATGCTCAGTTCAACCGGAGAGGAAACCACCTGCCGGGTCGTAGGCATCATGAAAAATACCGGGATAATGACACTGGGTTTCGCCACAGACAATGCCATCGTTGGCAGTATCGAGTGTTATACCTCGATTGTCGGGTCCAATCATAATCTTTACGATGAAGTAATCGTCCGGGCATACGATTCGACCCAACTAGATGCAATGGATGATGCGATCGAAAAGAAGATGAACGGTAAGGCGGATAAAGATTCGGATAATACAGTTTCTATCATAAACTCATATGAGATTATGGAACTCTTTGACGATATCATGTCTATGGCGAGTATCTTCACCACGATCATCAGTGGGATTTCCCTATTAGTCGCAGCTGTGGCTATCGTGAATGTTATGCTGATGAGTGTGAAGGAGCGGACAAGAGAAGTAGGTATTCTCAGGAGTATAGGAACCTTCAAAAACCAGATTCTGCAGATGTTCCTCTATGAAGCCGGACTCATCGGTCTGATCGGTGCAATTATCGGAACCATTCTTGCATTGATTGCATCTCCTATCTTACTCATTGCAATGAACGGCTCAGCAGAAGCAATGCTTTCACCGTCCGTCCTTGCATACATTCCGATCGGTATCCTGACCGGTCTTATTGTCTGCCTGATATCCGGTCTGTATCCGGCATGGAAAGCAGCAAACCTCAATCCGGTCGAAGCAATGGCTACCGATTAATTTTTTCTTTTTTTATAAGTATCTGCAGGCAAAAAAGGGATTATGTATTTTACAGCGCATCGCCGACTTTCAGGTAATGCCCGTTCACGATTTCATAACCAGGCATCTCACGTTTTCCCTCAGGTTTTGCAGAAAGAATACAAATAGCTCCGCTGCCGGTCATCACAACTGGTCCCTTCTTTTTGATCACATCAACAACCATACCGGATGTTCCGGTATATTCTCCTTTGACAATTTCACTCTGATAGATCTTCAGAAGTTTACCGTCAGGAAGTTTTGTGTTTGCTCCTGGAACCGGGGAAAGACCTCTAATCCTGTTGTGGATTTTTTCCGCAGGCAGTCTCCAATCGATTACGCATTCCTCTTTCGAAATCGACGGTGCAAAGGTAACCTTCGACTCATCCTGCGGGATCCGTATTGCCCGACCGGCTTCGATCAACATCAATGCCTCTAAAAGTGCCTTTTCACCAAGTTCTGCCAGACGATCATGAACTATGCCGAATGTTTCATTCTCACCGAGTGATATCGCCTTCGACAAAATCACATCACCTGCATCAAGATGCTTTGTCACGTACATGATCGTAACCCCCGCCTCTTTGTCTCCATTCAAAACAGCATACTGCATAGGAGCAGCCCCGCGATATTTCGGAAGAAGCGAGCCGTGAATATTGATCGTGTTATATTTCGGGAGATTAATGATGGAATCAGGAATCATCTTGCCATAGGCGACCACGATAGAAATATCCGGGGAGAGAGCTTTCAGATCTTCAAAAAGAGCGGGATCTTTCATGTCCTCCGGCTGAAAAACAGGGATCCCGTGCTCAAGAGCAAAGGTCTTCACGGGAGAAAATACGATTTTATTTCCCCGGCAGTTTGGCTTATCGGCTCTTGTCAGGATACCAACGATCTCATGTTTTGCAAAAACAGCGCGTAGAGCCGGGAGAGCATACTCCGGTGTTCCCATGAAGAGCACACGCATATTATTCCTCCTTTGCTTTCAGTTCCTCAAGCTGTTTTGCAATGATTTTTTTGGCTATGGGACTGATTTTATCGACAAAAAGGATCCCGTCAAGGTGATCATATTCATGCTGGAAGACCCGGGATGGATAATCTTTGAGTTCCTCTTCAATCATCTCCCCCGCTTCATTCGTATACCTTACGGTAATTCTCCGCGGACGACGGACATTTTTATGAATCCCCGGAACAGAAAGACATCCTTCCTCCATCTCGACAAGGGCATTCCCAAATTTCAGAATTTCGGGATCGATGACCTTTCGTACCTTGTCTCCGGCATTCATCACGAAGAACCGCTTTGAAATACCAACCTGCGGCGCTGCGAGACCAACACCGTGGTTATCTTTCAACATCGGGACCATCTCTTCGAGAGTTGCAAGAAGCTCAGGAGTTATTGTATCAACGGGCTCGGCAACTTTCGAGAGTACTGCTTTTCCGTATATCTGTATCTCCATAAATAATAGTATTGGACTTTTTTATTGAAGAAGATGATTGTAAAAAATAATCATCTTCCAAAAATAAACAATGCGGCATACGTCACCCCTATGAAAAAATCATTCACAGAAATTTTCGTTGTAATGATCGAATATGCCGAGTATCAGGCAGTTTCGCTAATTGTATGGGATAAACTCTTTTACCTCGGGTAAAATAAACCTGCAGAAATTACGGTAAAAAAATCAGATACAAAATAAATGCAGAATATCACATGAATTTTTCATTTGATTCTGCAAGTCAATAAGTAATACGGGATAAATCCCGAAAAATGAATGTGTGAGGGCATTTCTGCCCGGACAGTATTTAGAACCGGTTGTTACGTGGGGTCCGGTGTTTTGGAAGGCATTCCTGACAATAAACGGGTCTGCCTTCTGTTGGCTTGAACGGAACCTCGCATTCTTTTCCACAGTCTGAGCAGACTGTTTTGGTCATTTCGCGTGGGCCGTCATTAAACTGGCGTGGTGCGCCAAAATTATTTCTTCTTTCCATGATAGGATTTCCTTTGAGCATAAAGCTCACGAAAAAAACAGAATAAACATACTGCCTATTTTGTATTTTCCACAGATAACTGCGTCAAGATATATGTCTCGCACAGATAAATACTTGTGTATCGTGAAATAATTATTCCTATCGATGATTCACTCATATAAATCCAGAGATGGTATCCGAGATAACCGCCTGCAATAAAACGATTTCTCCTGTCACTTGCAGAAAAACCGTACTCACCATCCACGAAATGACGTGCCCTTATCCCCCGGCAGCCGGCGGGAACAGGGCGATCATGTCCCCTTCGTTGAGTGGAGTATCCAGACCAGCAATAAAATAGATGTTTCTGCCGTTTTTCAGGATGTTGACAAAGTCCCTGAGGGTATCCGGAGCGGCAAACATCACCTTACCCAAGCCTTTGTATCGTCCGGTGAGTTCGGTAAGAAGTGTGCGAACAGTTGCACCTGCCGAAAACTCAAGCTCGATCTGCATATCCATGACCTCGCGAAACGTTGCAAACGCCTTCACAGTGATCTTCATACGGAAAAACTCCGGATATCCGATTTACCCTCTGAACAACCGCAGTCGGCGCAGTCAGGGGAGTTCACGATTCCAATCGATTCGCATTCGCCCCGCAACCCGTCCCAAAGCAGCAGCCGGTTTTTCAGAAGCTCACCGGTCCCGGTGAGATACTTGATCGCTTCGGATGCCTCGATACTTCCAATCACTCCGCAGGTCACCCCGATGATCGCGTTCTTTTCCCATGTTGGTGTTGTTGGAACGATACAGCGGAGACAGGGGGTAACTCCCGGAACAAGAGTCGTTACCTGCCCGTAGAATCCGTTTACGGCACCGTGGATAAAGGGAATTTTTTCATCGAGACCTGCACGGTTCAAAACATAGCGGGCAGCGAAATTATCCATGCCGTCAAGGATCAGGTCCATTCCTTGGACAAGACCCCCCACAGATTTCTCACCGATATGCCGGCAGACCGCATCCACTTCGACATCGCGATTGAGTGCATGGATCGTTTTTTCCGCGGCTTCTACTTTACATGCACCGATATCCTGCTCATGATACAGGATCTGCCGGTTGAGATTGGAACTCTCCACGACATCCTCATCAACGATCCGGATATAGCCAACCCCGGCGGCAGCGAGGTATGTCGCGATCGCCGAACCAAGACCTCCTGCCCCGGCAAGAAGAATACGGGCGTTCTTAAGTTTCTTCTGTCCCTCTTTACCGAAAAGAGGGATCTGCCTCAGATAACGGGCATCCGAAGACTCTGCTGACATATCGAGATCCTCCAACGTGGACTACTGCTCTATAGAAGCCCCAGTTCCTGGAGTTTTTCCTTTGTCGGGATCCCTTCCACATCCCAGCCCCTAAGTGTATAATACTCATCGAGCATTTCAGGCACCCGGGATACCTGACCAGTAGGGGCACCTTCCTTAAGCGGCTCGTTAAGGAGCCGGGTAGGCAGCGTGTCGTCTTTCCGACCGAATCCGCGTTTGACATTATAGAGCTTCTGGAGATTCCAGATCCGTTCGCCGATTTTCAGCAGTTCGGCAGCGTCAATCTTCACTCCCGTAGTCGCGGTAAGAAGATCAGCGTAGTCCTCTGAATCAAGCGCAAAGGAAGTGAACAGACATATGCCCGATGCATCGATGGAAGAGGTCAGGTCCTGGAAGGTCTTGACCAACTGGGGTTTTCCCTTGATCACATACGGATCGAGTTTCTTCGGCGACCCGAGAATCTCCGGAGAGATCAGGTACGCATAGACATGGTCCCCGCCGCGAACCGAGGTGGCCGCTGCAAGTCCGTATCCCTGGATGCCCCGGGGATCATAGGCAGGCAATTCCTGCTTTTTGGAGCTCATCGAAAGTTCCGGATGACCGTGTTTGGTCGCAAACTGGAAGGACCCCTCGGCAAGTTCGTCGCCGATGCCTTCACGCCGGGCGATCTGCCCCACCAGTTTCAGCATCCCTTCTGCATCGCCGAACCGGATCGGATAGTCGATATACCCTTTCTCCACCATCTCCATCAGGCAGGCGATCGTTGTCGGCACCGAGATCGCATCAAGCCCATACTCGTTACAGAGATTGTTTGCCCGGGCGATGATTTTGAGATCATCGACACCACAGTCGGCACCGAATCCCCAGTCAGGTTCATACTCAGGACCTTCGCCGGTAATTCCGTCAAATTCATGTACACGACCGCACTGGATGATGCAGGCATAACATCCTTTAGGTTTCTTCAGGATGGTTTTCGCCATCGTCTCGCCGGAGATCTTCTCCGCCCCCTCGAAGTGAGAGGTCTGGAAGTTACGGGTCGGCATAAGATAATTCTCATTGAGGATGTTGACGAGAACAGCCGTTCCGTAATCATGCAGACCCTTTGCGATCCCATTCCCCTGAATCTTCTCTCTGACGCGTTCTTTAACAGCTTTGAGCTGTTCCTCGTCTGCCGGCTTGATGGGCTGGTCACCCCTTGCCGCGATGGCTTTCAGGTTCTTCGACCCCATCACAGCCCCGACACCGCCGCGTCCGGCAGCACGGGTTTTTTCATTGATGATACAGGACATCAGCACGAGTTTTTCCCCGGAAGGTCCAATGCAGGATACACGAACACTCGGGTCCTTCAACTCATCCACGATGGCGTCGGTGGTTTCGCCGGTGGTTTTCCCCCAGAGATGAGCAGCATCCCGAAGTTCGGCCTTCCCATTGTCGAGGAATAAATAAACTGGATTTTTTGCTTTGCCTGTGATAATAATCGCATCGAACCCGGCCTTTTTCATTTTCCAGCCAAAGAAACCACCACTATTGGCACTCATTGCTAACCCCGTGAGTGGTGCAATGGTCGAAACCTCAAACCGGCTTCCAAGAGGAATCCCAGTTCCGGTCAGCGGTCCTGCTGCATATATGAGAACATTCTTTTCGCTCAGCGGATCGATTCCCGGATCAACCATGTCGGTCATGAGCCGGATGCCAAAACCCCGCCCGCCGATATATGACTTTTTAAGTTCCGGCGGCGTGGGTTTGATTGTAACTGTCCCGGCCGAGAGATCAGCATAAACCATGTTTCCTGCGTATCCGTCCATAATGTTTACCAAACAATTACTTCGGGGTCAATGTTCATAAAGGTTCAAGTAGGGGATAATTTTTATAAATAGATCATAGCCGTTTTTGCGTGACAGCCCGGGAAATGTCCTCTGAAAATATGCCGGATCAATCTAAATATATCTGTTTGACCCACCCACACATCAATAAAACTGACGCAAAGAAGAAACAGCCGGGGCATAAAACCCCTTATCTATAACAACGACCAATATTTTACCCACATACAGAGTGAGGGAAGAAACTCGTGAAAGAAATAACAGAAAGTTACGTTCCAGCAGTCGTCGAAAACGACGTGCGTGAGTACTGGAAATCCAACAACACGTATCGTAAAACAAGAAAACTTCATGAATCGGGTCAACCCTGGCTCTTCGTGGATGGTCCGCCTTACACAACAGGCTACATCCACTTGGGGACCGCATGGAACAAGATCCTCAAAGACTCTATCATCCGATACCACTCAATGACTGGTCAGCATATCATTGAAAGAGCCGGTTACGATATGCACGGTCTCCCGATCGAAGTCAAAGTAGAAGAAAAACTCGGGTTCAAGAATAAGATGGACATCGAGAAGTACGGTGTTGCAAAGTTCATCGAAGAGTGCCGTGAGTTCGCTCTCACTCACAAAGACCTGATGAGCGACCAGTTCAAGGCACTCGGGACCTGGATGGATTTCGATGACCCTTATCAGACGGTCGACAAAGGATACATGGAAGCCGCGTGGTATACCCTCAAACGCTGCGACGAAGAACATATGCTGGAACGGGGATCCAGGGTCGTCAACTGGTGTCCACGCTGTGGTACGGCCATCGCCGACGCAGAAGTCGAATACTGGGACGAGACCGATCCGTCTATCTTCGTAAAATTCCAGATACAGGGGACCGAAAACGAATACCTCGTTATCTGGACAACAACCCCCTGGACTCTCCCGGCAAATGTTGCCGTGGCCGTTGGAAAGGATTTTGTTTACGCAAAATGCCGTGCAGTAAAAGACGGAAAAACCGAAGACCTCTGGATCGCAAAAGACCTCGCAGAGCAGATCCTCAAATACGGAAAATATCAGGACTACTCCATTCTTGAAACAAAGACCGGTGCCGAACTCGCAGGAACAACCTACATATCTCCCCTCGCATCAGTTGTTCCGATCCAGGCAAAAATCGAGCACCGCGTTGTTATCGCAGATTATGTCGCGATGGAAAATACCGGTATGGTCCATATCGCTCCGGGTCACGGCTGGGACGACTACCTCGTCGGTCTGAAAGAGAATCTCCCGATTTTCTGCCCGGTCGATGGAAACGGAAACTTCACCGAAGACGCAGGAATTTTTGCCGGCAAATACGTCAAGACACCTGAAACCAATCAAGAAGTCATCACTGCCCTCGGTAACTCCATCCTTGCAGTCCGGAAAATTACCCACAGATACGGACACTGCTGGAGATGCAAGACACCGATCATCTACCGTGCAACGTCCCAGTGGTTCCTGAAAGCAAAAGACGTTAGAGAGAAGATGCTCAAAGAGATTGCCGAAGAGGTCACCTGGTATCCGGAATGGGCGGGCTCGGCACGATTCCATGACTGGATCGAAGAGGCACGCGACTGGTGTATTTCCCGTCAGAGATACTGGGGTATCCCGATCCCGGTCTGGGTATGTCCGGTCTGTAATAAATACAAGGTCGTCGGCAGATACGCGGAACTCGAAGAACTCTCGGGTCAGAAGATGACCGACCCTCACCGGCCGTACGTTGACGACATCACGATCCCGTGCGAATGCGGAGGAACGATGAAACGTATCCCGGATATCTTCGATGTCTGGTATGACTCGGGTATCGCATCCTGGGCGACCCTCCGCTTCCCGGAGAAGACCGAGGATTTCGCGAAATACTGGCCTGCCGACTTCATTCTCGAAGGACACGACCAGACCCGGGGCTGGTTCTACTCGCAGCTCGCCCTCTCGACCATTGCATTCGGCAAAGCACCATACAAATCCGTTCTCATGCACGGATTCTTACTGGATGCAGAGGGAAAAAAGATGAGCAAAAGTCTTGGAAACAACATTGCACCCGAAGACGTCACCAAACAGTTCGGTGTGGACGTTATGCGCCAGTACATCCTTTCGACGAATGCTCCGTGGGATGATATGCGCTTCTCTCTCGAAGGCATTAAGACAACTCATAGAATGTTCAATGTTCTCTGGAACGTCTACAAGTTCCCTCTCCCATATATGGCACTCGACGGCTACAAGCCGGCAGCGAAGGACGGAGTTTGGGACCCGTCCCGCGTCGAAGACCACATCAGGGAGTTTGCAAGAGAAGACCGCTGGCTGATTTCCCGCGTGAACTCCCTTGCCGCAGACGTCACGAAAGAGATGAAAGTCTGCAACCTTCACCGTGCAACCCGCCCAATCAGCACCTTCATTCTCGATGAACTCTCCCGCTGGTATGTCCAGCTGGTCCGCCCGAGAATGTGGCTCGAGGAGGAGTCGGTCTCGAAGATGCAGGCATATGACACGATGTATTACGTACTTCGCCGGCTCATCACGATCTTCGCACCCTTCGCTCCGCACATCACCGAGAGTATGTATCAGAACCTGAAATGTGCAGGTGACCCTGAATCGGTCCATATGCTTGACTGGTTCAGCGGAAACGAATCGCTCCGGGACACTGAACTCGAAGAAGAGATGAACATCGTTCAGGAATTCGACGACTCGACGGCTAATGCCCGTCAGAACGGAAAACGCAAAGGTCGCTGGCCTGTTGGCGAAATCGTTGTATCCACAGATTCACCCGCAGTCGAAAATGCGATCAGCGTGATGAACGATATGTGCTGCGAACGGGCAAATGCACGCTCTGTTAAGGTGGTCCGTGGTATCTGGGAGAGGGTCGAATGGACGGCACTCCCGGTCATGAAAGTCATCGGCAAGCAGTTTGGACGTGACGGACCGAAGGTGAAGGCTTTCATTGAGGAGTCGAACGGCACGAAACTGAAAGCAGCCCTCAACAAAGACGACAAGATCATTATGGAGAAAGACGGCTTCACTGCAGAATTAACTGCAGATCACATGACCTTCGAAGAGAAGATGCCGGAGAATATTTTCTCTTCACCGATCGAAAACGGCATGGTCTACGTCGATGTGACCCTCACGCCGGAACTCGAAGCAGAAGGATATGCCCGTGAGGTCATCCGAAGGACTCAGGAGATGAGAAAACAGGCAGGACTCGCAGTCGATGCAAAGATCAAATGCGAGATCGTCATCGATGATGCAAGAGTTCTGCCGCTCGTCGATTCACAGCATGATGTGATCGAAAATGAGGTCCGGGCAAAGTATTTGAAAATCAGACTGCCGACAGACAACGTCTGCGAATGTAACGGCATATCAGATGATACCCTTGTAAAGGATTGGGAGATCGATGATCTCAAAGTCAAGATCAGTATCGCACCGGTTGAATAATATTTCAATTTTTTTTTAGGTGTACCTCGATTACAGGTCGACAATGACCATATGTACATAGTTTTTTGGTTTCCTCCAAACCAATTCGCAGTCTTTATTAAACATCTCGTCCCATTCGTTATAAATGACAAAAATCGGACTGATTGTTGAAGGAGGCGGGATGAAATGTGCTTATAGTGCAGGAATTCTTGATCGATTCCTGGATGACAACATCCATTTCGATGAATGTATCGGCGTGTCGGCGGGAGTCGGAAATCTTGCGTCCTATTTGGGAAACCAGCGCGGAAGAAGTCTGCGTTTTTATACTATATATCCAAAACACCCTGAATATATGGGGATCAGGAGTCTGTTCAAAACGGGATCGTTCTTCGGCTTACGTTATATCTATGGCGGGCTCTCCAACTCGGATGGTCTTGACCCGCTGGATTTTCAGCAGCTCATGCGGGATCCTGCAGAATTATATCTTACAGCGACGGATGCCAAAACAGGCGAAGTACACTACTTTACCAAAGCCGAGATGAAACAGGATGATTACCGTGCGATCATGGCAAGTTGTGCAATTCCAGCATTCTGCAAACCGATTGAAATCGACGGCAGACTTTACTATGACGGCGGAGTGGCAGATTCGATCCCTATCCGGAAAGCTCTCGACGACGGATGCGACAAAGTAGTTCTTCTTCTGGCAAATCCCCGCTCATTTGACCGCCAGCCCCAGAAATATAAACTGACTTATCATTTCATGGTCAGAAAATTCCCGGCAGTTGTCAAACAGATCGAAACACGCCATCTGCGTTATCATGAAACGATCGATTTCATCAACAAACTGGAAAAAGAGGGGAAGGTTTTCGTCTTCGCACCATCACATCCCGAAAAAATTTCGACAAATACTATGGATACATCAGCTATGCAGAAACATTATGATCTCGGGCTGGAGGATTACGATGCCCTGCGGGAAAAACTACAGGCGTTCATGAAGCAGGGAACTTAAGT
>CAYSRP010000048.1:0-10405 GCA_964433475.1 uncultured Methanomicrobiales archaeon | reverse complement strand
ATCTTTCCCAATATCTTCAAAACTTCTTTTTCGTTTATCCTCTCCCGTTATCCCACATCCGCGCGTATTCTATTCTGTATAAATACTTTCCCAAACAACTCTTGACTTGGAGTCAACTCCAGATGTTTCCCCTTTTTGTAGGTCAAGTTAAAGACGCGTACGTGGAGAAAGCATGAGCATACAAAATACCCTGTCCTCCGGCATTATTTTATCCATCGGAGAAAAATTTCAGAACGATAATTTCAATGGAACAGTCCGGCTCAATATGTTGGCGCCTGCCTGGTCATCCTGCCCGATCGGTAATGTGACCTTTGAGCCCGGCTGCAGAGGATATTCTCAGGAATGGGAGAAACCAGCGCAGGAACACAGAAGAGGAACATGATCATGAAAAAAAATATATTGGTTTTGTCGGCAAGCCCGAGAAAGGGCGGAAATTCAGACCTTCTTTGCAATCAGTTCATTACAGGAGCAAAGGAAGCAGGCAATCAGACAGAGAAGATTTTCCTGGCTGATCGGAAGATCGGCTACTGTCTTGGCTGCGACTACTGCCAAAAAAATGAAGGTATGTGTTTACAAAATGATGACATGGCCGAAATTCTCGAAAAAATGATTTCTGCTGACGTTATCGTCATGGCAACTCCGGTTTACTTCTACACCATGAATGCCCAGATGAAAACCCTGATCGACCGCACGGTGGCACGCTACACCGAAATCAGCGGGAAAGAGTTCTATTTTATCATAACTGCCGCCGACAGCAATATTGGTTCGATGGAGAGGACCCTTGAAGGATTCCGTGGTTTTACGGATTGCTGCCTTTCTAATGCCATAGAAAAAGGAATCATCTATGGAACCGGTGTGTGGGGTAAAGGCGAGATCAAAGACACTCCGGTCATGCAGCAAGCCTATGAGATGGGCAGGTCTGTGTAGATAATGACAGACGAATGTACCTTGAAAATGGATGCATCCATGAAAAAATTAGGCTTTGGCTTTATGCGTCTGCCATTACTGGATCCTGACGATCAGACAAGTATCGACATGGTGCAGGTCTGTCGAATGGTGGATATATTTCTCAAAAATGGTTTCACCTATTTTGATACTGCTTATATGTATCATGGGTTCAAAAGTGAACTCGCCCTCCGTGAGGCATTAGTCAAGCGTTATCCGCGGGAATGCTTTACCGTAGCTACCAAACTGCCGACGATGCTTCTGAAAACGCCGGATGATCCCGAGCGAATTTTTCAGGAGCAGTTGGAAAAATGCGGTGTAGAGTATTTCGATTATTATCTGCTTCATAATCTGGGTGTGAACCATTATGCGATTACAAAAAAATTCAACTGTTTTTCTTTTCTTCAGGAGAAGAAATCAGAAGGAAAAATCAAATATATTGGTTTTTCCTATCATGACACTGCAGAATTGCTGGATGAAATTCTGACTGCTCACCCTGAAGTGGATTTTGTCCAGCTGCAGCTCAACTATCTGGACTGGGACAATGAGAGTATCCAGTCACGGAAATGCTATGAAATAGCGGTGAAACATGGAAAACCCGTCATAGTTATGGAGCCTGTCAAAGGAGGTACTCTGGCAAATATGCCTGGGTCGGCGGAAGAACTGTTTAACCGTTATTACCCTGAGTTATCCATATCTTCTCTGGCCATCCGCTTTGCCGCAAGTCATGAAAATGTGATGATGGTTCTTTCCGGGATGTCGAATATTGAACAGGTAATGGACAATACCGGCTATATGCAGAATTTCAAACCTCTTACCAACAATGAACACGACCTCGTGGATCAGGTGGTAAAGATCCTCAATGAATCTATTGTAGTTCCCTGTACTGCCTGCAGTTACTGTGTTGCCGATTGTCCGCAGAATATTCCTATTCCGAAGTACTTTGCTCTGTACAATGCTGAAATGCAGGCATTGAACCGTGATTTCTCCCTGCAGTATGAGTATTATCTGAATTATGCCAAAACATACGGAAAAGCATCCGACTGTGAGGAATGTGGTCGGTGTGAAGAACTCTGCCCGCAGCATATTGAGATTAGAAAGTATTTGAAAGAGGTTGCAGCAACTTTTGATAAAGGTACCGGGGATGAGTGATATCAAATGATGATTGCAGAAGTGAGCAAAAAATATGATCTGTCACCTGATACTCTGCGGTATTATGAACGTGTAGGGATGATCCCCCGTGTTAACCGCAACAAAAGCGGCATTCGTGACTATACGGGGGAGGACTGTAAATGGGTGGAATTGGCTAAATGCATGAGAAGCGCCGGTCTGCCGGTAGAAGTGATGATAGAATATCTCCGGTTGTTTCAGCAGGGTAATACGACAATTCCTGCCAGACACGAACTTCTGCTCAAACAACGTGAGGAGTTAACTGCACAGAGAAAGGCTATTGATGATACCCTCAAACGTCTGAATTTCAAAATATCCCGATATGATATTGCTATGAAAACCGGCATCCTTTCCTGGGATGATTGTGAGGTCTGAGAGGATTCTTCCTCTGCCCTATATCTTTAGAACGTTTTTGCTTTTCCTCCCCTAGACGTTTTTATATTTTCCAATCTAATATGTACAGCACATGTCTGAAAGCTACGCATGTGGCACATCCCTGAAACCACTTCTGGGATCTACCGTAGGATACATTTTGAACAGCATTGCGGCTAAATATCCCGACAATGATGCTCTAGTATCCTTTCAGCCGAACCCTTACAGTAAAAGGTCACTGGACGCCGCGGCACATTATAGTCACGAAGGGCTTGTCTCCGACGAGCCGAACGCGTACCGCGAACTTTGTCTACCCAAGACTACTGCAGGGTCTCCTGTTCTCCGCTATACCTGGTCGGAGTTCCTTGCTGAAACGAATGCCGTAGCAAAAGGTCTTATGATGCTTGGAGTGGAGCACGGAACGCGTGTTGCCATCTGGGCAATGAATTACGCTGAATGGGTTCTCATACAGTTTGCGACCGCAAAGATCGGCGCCGTGATGGTCAACATCAACCCGGCCTACCGGACGTTTGAACTGGAGTATGCTCTTAAGCAGTCGGAGGTCGACACCCTGATTTTACAGGGTAAGTTCAAGACCTCTGATTATGTCGGAATGTTCTACGAGGCATGTCCCGAAGCTTTCGAAGCAAAACCCGGAAAGATCCGGTCCGAGAAATTCCCCTACTTACGCAATGTCGTCTTTATGGGGGAGATCACCTACAACGGGATGTACCGCTGGAGTGAAATGCTTGAGATGGGGGAGCAGGTCTCCGACGATGAACTTGAAGGGCGTGAGGAGTCCGTCTCCTTCGACGATGCACTGAATATTCAGTATACCTCCGGAACGACCGGCTTTCCCAAAGGGGTCGTTTTGTCTCACCACTCCGTCCTGAACAACGGATTGTTTATCGGGGATGGAATGGGTTTTACCGAGAATGACAAACTCTGTATCCCTGTCCCGTTTTATCACTGCTTCGGGATGGTCTTATCCAACATGGCCTGCCTTACGCACGGGACCACGATGGTGATCCCCGGACCTGCCTTCGAAGCCGCAGCGACGCTGCATGCGATCGAAGCGGAAAAATGTACTGCCGTTCACGGTGTTCCGACCATGTTCATTGCGGAACTGGAGCGCCCTGACTTTAGCACATATGATTTATCGAGTCTCCGTACCGGCATCATGGCGGGTTCCCCGTGTCCCATCGAGAAGATGAAGGAAGTCTCCGAGAAGATGAACATGAAAGACATCGTCATCGTCTATGGTCTGACCGAAACGGCCCCCGGCATCACCATGTCCGTTACGTCCGACTCGCTCGAACGTCGTGTTTCGACGGTCGGCAGAGCGTTCCCGCATACGGAGATCAAGCTCACTGACCCGAAGACCGGCAGGATCGTCCCGCTCGGCGAAAAAGGTGAAATATGTGCCCGCGGCTACATGAAGATGAAGTGTTACTACAACAATCCGAATGCAACCAAGCAGGTCATCGATAAAGACGGCTGGCTTCATTCCGGTGACCTCGGCGTGATGGACGAGGAGGGATATGTCCGGATGGCAGGCCGCCTGAAAGAGATGGTCATCCGCGGCGGCGAGAACCTTTATCCGAGGGAGATCGAAGAGTTCTTCCATCTTCACCCGAAGATCTCCGACATATATGTTATCGGTGTGCCGGATGAAAAATACGGGGAGGAACTTTGTGCCTGGGTAAGACCGGAACCCGGGACCACGCTTACCGAAGCGGAGATCCGTTCGTTTGCTGACGGAAAGATTGCCCGTTACAAGATCCCGAGATACTATAAGTTCGTTGATACCTTTCCCATGACCGTTACCGGAAAAATCAAAAAGGGCGATATGCAGGAAATCTCCATCAAAGAACTCGGTCTGGAAAAAGCTGCAGATATCAAAACTGCATAATTGCAGGCGAAAGGGTGAAATACTTCACCCCCTCTATTTATTTTATGAAAAAAATTCTGATCATATCCTTACTTGTTGTTCTTCTTGCCTGTGTCGGAGCAGCAGGGTGTATCGGCGGAGAAGCGATCGTTGGCAACTGGCTCATCTCCGGTACCGATATCCCGGTGGTGTTTAATGGAGACGGGACCGGGACCATGACCCTCACTACTTTGGGGATCACCACATCAGTTCCCCTGAACTGGGAAAAGGTAAGTGAGAAAAACTACAAGATCACCGGGACCAGTGCAGAAATTGTGGCCGGCACCTATACGATCTCTGATGACGGCAAATCCCTCATCGGTGTAAACTCAGGCATTACTGTCCTTGTTAAGGCAGAATAACACCTTTTTTTAAAATATCCACTTCCACCCGTCTTCCCTCAGTAAATGTTCTGCTTCCCGGTAATCCGGCATAAGACGTTCGACCTCATCCCAGTATGTTTTCTGATGATGACGAAACCGGAGATGCACAACTTCATGGACAACAAGATACTCTGCCACGAATTTTGGTGCAAGAAACACCCGTGCATTGATGATGATCCCGTTTTTTGGTGTACAGCAGCCCCATTTCTTTTCCTGAAGCCTCATACGGAGCCGGGGTTTTTGGACCCCGGTGAGACTGGCATACTTTTCCACGTATTCGTCAAGCATGGACGGACCAAGACGGCGATACAAAAGCATCACCATCTCTTTGGCAATCTTTTCGGCATCGTCGGGTGAAAAAGAGCCAGGCACTGATATGCTCAGGTTTTCGCCGGAGATCTCGGCGCGGCTCGGACCAATGCTTCGGGTTATTATCAGTTCTTCCCCGAAAAACGGGATCATATCCCCTGTTTCATATTTGCGCGGCTCAACATTCCGTATCTGGTATTTTGTCAGTTGTTTTGCGATCCACTTTGCCTTGCTTTGTGCAAGTTCCATCACCTCTTTTTCGGAGACCGAAGAAGGCACACGGATGAGAACGTCTCCTGTCGTTTGTACCTCGATCGCCCACGACCTTCTCCGGTCTGAATAGATGATCTGAACGGGAATGTTCTGCCCGTTCCACTCAACCGACAACACCATAATGTGAAACATTATCTCTTTTACTCTCCAATATAAATACCTGAATGTTAGTCCGTGCCATAGACCAGGAATTACTTGACCTTCTTCTGGAGATGGGCAAGTCCAGCTATCCCAATGAATATCTTGTTATGCTTGGCATGGAAAAGGGTGTCATCAACGTTACCTATCCGATAGCGGGAACCACCGTCACTGCGAGCAGTGCCAACATCTTCATGGACATGATCCCGCTTGGCATGCGTATCGCAGGAACAGCCCACAGTCACCCGAACGGTTGTCTCTCCCCTTCAGACGCAGATCTCTCCACGTTTTCCGAGAGTGGTCAGTGTCATATTATTGTCGGCTCCCCCTTCGATCAGACATCCTGGAAATGTTATGACCGGAACGGGAACCAAAGGACCTTGGAAGTTATACCATGAAAAAAATAGTTGCCACAGGAACTTTTGATATCCTGCACCCGGGACATATATATTATCTGGAAGAATCGAAAAAACTCGGCGATGAGTTATGGGTCATCGTTGCCCGTGAAAAAAATGTTGTTCATAAACCCCGCCCGATCGTTTCTGAAGATCAGCGTCTCACCATGATCAGGAGTCTCCGTTGCGTTGATCATGCGGTCTTAGGTGACCCAAACGATATGTATCAGCCGATTCGGGAGATCTGTCCTGATATCATCACCATTGGCTTCAACCAGAAATGGTCCGAGGAAAAACTGAAAACAGAAATGCATGAACGCGGGATTCATTCTGATGTCGTCCGGATCAGTGAATACCGGGGTTCGCCATTCACGTCTTCGACAAAGATCATTGAAGAAGCGATACGGAGGAGGACCTAAATGGTACAGGACGTATCTGAAAAGATATCTGCGCTTACCGGTTTCATCAAAGAAAAAGGCGGGGAAGCTGTTCTCATTCCGATAAAGGATATCGTTACCGGAGAGTGGGTCCGGCAGAAATGTTTCTTCGGGTGCAGTGGGTTCGGGCATCGTTTTTCCTGCCCGCCATACACCCCGACCCCGTCAGAAACGAGGGCAGTGCTGAGTGGATACAAAACCGCTCTTCTGATAAGATTCGTTGGAGATGTGGGTGAAACAACACCTGACCGTCTCGTATCCCGGACAATGACCCGCTATGTTCAGGAAGTTATGTATGAACTTGAGGTGATGGCATTCTCTTTAGGATTTTATAAGGAGCTTGGTTACACCGGTCATCAGTGCGGATGGTGCGCCCATTGTAAAGCAAAAGAGCAGGGTGCCAAGATCACTGACTGCAAAAACAGGACAAAGATGCGCCCAAGTATGGAAGCCGCAGGCATGGATGTGTATGCCACATGTGCAAATGTCGGATGGGATATTGGAATCCTTACCTGCACGGAGGTTGAAGGCGGCTCTGTTCTTGATTCTCCGATGACTACGGTCATGCTTCTCTTACTTGAGTGAGCCTATGAAAAATATGAAAAAATCTCCGTTCCTTGCTCCAGTTCCTTTTTACTGGTGCGACAAATGTCACGTGCCCGTTATGGGACGATTCTGTGCCTGCGGCGAGAAGACCCGTCCTGTATCGGTAACGCCCCCCGGAGATGTCCGTCCCGCCTTTGAGCGTGACAGAAAACTCGTGAACAAACTCTTTGAAGAGCAGTTTGGCGTCCCGCTCATCCCCGATGGTTTTCTTGCACTTTTGAACAAAGTACCGGATGAAGACCGGATGGAAGAGATCATCATCGGTGGTGCCGTGGTTTGTGCGATCCGTTACATTCCGGCAGAATCCCGCTGGGAAGTCCTACCGCGCGAGGCTGCCTCAGCTTTGGTCGTGCCGGCAAAACGGTTCATTAAAGTAACCGATGAAGCAGGGTCTTTCATCAAAGATGGAAGCAGTGTCCTGATGCCCGGAGTTACCTTCGTCTCTCCGGAGATCAAGGTCGGTGACAGTGTTTTTGTCATCGCTGAATCCGGAGAATGTGTCGCCGTCGGTAAAGCGAAGATGTCTTACGATGAAACGGTCGGTGCGGTCCGGGGTCAGTTGGTTCGGACCCGCCGGACCCAGCAGCCTGTCGTGGACGTTGCTCCGTCTACATGGGAGGACGCGATCAGAGCGAATGAAAACATCCTCAATCTCTATGAGGCAAAATCCATTGAGTTCATCAATGATGTGATCGCGAAAAATCCTGATCTTCAGCCAACGATCTCCTACTCGGGAGGAAAAGACAGTCTGGTAACTCTCCTTATCACTCTCAAAGCAGGACTTAAACTCCCGATGATCTTCGCGGATACCGGGCTTGAGTTCCCGGAAACGATCGAGAACGTTCATCAGGTTTCCAGATTATATGATCTCGAGCTTATTGAAGAATCAGGAGATGCAGGATTTTGGGAAGGATTCGAGGTGCAGGGTCCTCCAGCGGTCGATTTCAGATGGTGCTGCAAAGCGTGTAAATTAATGCCGGTGAAAACCCTTATCGAAAATACGTGGGGCGAGGCAATTTCCTTTATCGGTCAGCGTAAGTTTGAGTCCGCAAAACGTATGCAGAGTCCGAGGGTATGGAGAAACAGAAATGTGTCCTGTCAGCTTTCTGCAGCCCCGATCCAGCACTGGACCGCGATGCATGACTGGCTGTATCTTTTCCGCGAAAAAGCACCATATAATCCGCTCTATGAATTGGGTCTTGACAGGATCGGCTGTTTCATGTGTCCTTCGTCCGACATTGCCTGTATGAAAGATATCGAGGCACGCTATCCTGAGATGTGGGCAGAATGGGAGATGAAGCTCAAAGCCTGGGGGGATGCAAACGGGAAATCTCCGGAATGGGCTGAGAAAGGTTTATGGAGGATACGAGAGAGAAACGAAGAAGATGGTGATATAGATGGGCACTTCTGAAATCGCAGTTCTCGATTATGGATTGGGCAATCTCAGGAGTGTGGTCCGCGGTCTTGAGGCTGCGGGTTCCCATCCGGTAATTACCTGTGACCCCGAGATCATCCGTTCTGCAGACGGTATCGTTCTTCCGGGGGTTGGTGCCTTTGCTGAAGGGATGGATAAACTTGCCCCGCTTCGGGATCTTGTTCTTAAGGAGGTGGAACATAAGCCCCTTCTTGGAATATGTCTCGGTATGCAGATGCTTCTGGAGGAAAGTGAGGAATACGGGATCCATCCGGGTCTTGGGTTAGTGCCGGGCACTGTTCGTCTGTTTCCAAAAAAGCCGGGGATGAAGGTCCCTCAGATGGGATGGAATACGATCACCCCGTCGGATCATCCACTTTTTGAGGGGATTCGTGACGGGACGTATGTGTACTTTGTTCATTCGTATTATGCGGATACGACTCCCGAGGCAACGCTTGCGGTGACCGAATATTCTGTCCGGTATGCGTCCGCGGTCGGTATCAAGAATGCTCTTGGTGTTCAGTTCCACCCGGAAAAAAGCGGGTCGGCAGGCATTACGATTTTGCAAAACTTCGTCAAAATGACTGAGTGATTATCCTGTAAGGTTTTTTTCTGCAGGTTTCTGAGCCGGTCGGTATTTCTCTGTTTTCATTGATCTGAGGTTGACCGATTGTGGATCGGGATGGGTTGGCGATGAAGTCGACGATTTTAGCCGGGAAAGTTTCTGTAGAGGATCTTTTGGACCGTTCGGGAAAATTCTGCGGGTATCCACGGTCTCCGATTTTTGTGTTTATAAAATAGATATTGGGAGCTTTGCATGTGGGTCAGTATGATTTCAATGTCATGCCCCATGTGGGGCACGTTTGCTTTTATAAACACAAAAAAATGGCGGCACCGTAGTGCCGATAGGATATGTCCGATAAGAGAGGAAAAACATGTTCCGATCCGTAAAAACGGGTTGGACGCAAAGTGGATTGTTCCGTTGCCAAAAAACAGACCTTACCTTTTCCGGAACTCCGGTTTTGGTAATGGTCTGTTTTCGGTCTTTTCCGGCATCGTGTCCTTAGCGGACATTTTCTGAAAGGAAATCGGTCATTTTCGTTATTCCGTTCCACTCTGCTCCAAGCTCATCTCCTCTGAGTCCGGACATGGCAATAGAAGTACTGCTGGGGATAACGGCGATGATCTTACTTTTGTCCTTAACCGCCTCTTTCATAAGGCTTTCATTTGATGCGTCCACCTTATTGAGAACATAGTAAAGGGGTTTGTGAATGCTTTCACTAAGCTCTGCCACCTTGGCAGAAAGCTTCAATGATTCATACGATGGATCGATGACCATCAAAATCGCATCGACGTCGGTTTCCACACCACGTCCAAAGTGTTCAATACCTGCTTCTGTGTCGGTGATGACCACTTCATTCGGATCGAGTTTCAGATTGCTGATAAACTGTCTGGCAACGATACCCATTGGGCAGGCGCAGCCTTCGCCGGCTTCATGGATCTTACCGATGGCAAGGAGTTTGATCCCATTTTTTTCGGAGAGATACTCTGAGGGAATGTCAGAGATTTTCCACTTATGGTCGAAGAAATCATGCTGGAACTTAGGTTTTCCCATCACCTTCTCCAAGATGCCCTGCTTTCCGCCGAAGTACTGGGTAAAATCCTTTGGCAGTTCCATGCCCAGCTGACGGTGCAGACCGAAGTTGGATTCGTCGGTGTCAATAACAAGGACAGGTTTTCCCTGTCGTACAAACTCCTTCGCAAGGAGTGTGGCTGTGGTACTCTTGCCGCAGCCTCCTTTTCCGCATAACGTGATGATCATATCAAAAACCTTTGTTGAACGTAAATTTTCTGCCGTGATCACGGCAAATCAGTAGTTTGATTCTGCAAAGTGCGCTTCTCTCCGGAAATCCGTGGCATATGTTACGGATCATTTGTATCTTGTGTATATGCTTTTGAACAGATACCTTCGATCCAGGTCTGTTGACAAACGGCGCACTACTTGGATTATTTGTATTACCAATGCATTATAT
>CAYSRP010000047.1:0-10557 GCA_964433475.1 uncultured Methanomicrobiales archaeon | reverse complement strand
TATTATAAAAAATACCAATAGTAATCAGAGATTAACCTTATTATCTTATCTGCTGACATGTATGTGATACAAATCATGAAAGCTGTCTTAGGACTTGAAGATGGGACAATCATAACCGGAACCGGCTTTGGCGTTGAAGGCTCCGCCTCCGGTGAAATGGTTGTCACCCTTGTATCCTCAGGATACATGGAAGCTCTTAGTGATCCGAGTGTATCCGGACAACTACTTATGTTCGGTTACCCATTAATCGGAAACTATGGGGCAAACAAAGACCAGCTCCAGCATGACAAGGTTCACGCTGCGGGAACAATTGTGCGTGAACTCTGTGTTCACCCAAAACACCAGCCGTCACTTGGTGAATTCTTTGAGGAAAACGGCCTCATAGGAATTGAAGACGTGGATACCCGGATGCTTACCATTAAAATGCGTGAGCAGGGTGTAATGCGTGCAGCTCTGATCACCGGTTCTGACGACGGGTACAAAGCTGTTAACATGGCACAGAATGCCCCGATCCAGGAAACCCGTGAACTAATTCCCGGTGTAACATGCGCTGCACCTTATCATATCAAAGGCAAAGGTAAAAAAATTGCTGTGCTTGATCTTGGGTGCAGAAAATCCATATTCACCAGCCTGAAAAACCGCGGTGCAGACATCTATGTCTACCCATACGGGACTCCCGCAGATGTGATTATGGCAGACAAACCGAGTGCTCTCTTCTTAACAAATGGACCCGGTTACCCGTTTGCCGCACCAAAGGCGATCTCCTGTGTAAAAGATATCCTCGGGACCATTCCGGTCCACGGGATATGCATGGGTTCGGAAATCATCGCTGCTGCCCTTGGGGGTCAGGTTGAAAAACTTAAACTTGGTCACAGAGGAGCAAGTCAGCCTGTCAAATTTTCTGACGGCACAGTTGCCGTAACCTTCCAGGGACATGGATACGCCGTAGTTGCTGACACTCTCCCTGAAGGCTGTGAAGTTAACTGCATCAATGCAAATGACTGCACAGTCGAAGGATTCGTGAACAACGACCTTGGTGTATACTGTGTACAGTTCCATCCCGAACACGATGGGATTTACGACGGTGTAGAAAAACCAATTTACGATATCATGTACAGAGGAATTCCAGATGCCTAAAAATCCATCACTTAAAAAAGTCCTCCT
This sequence comes from uncultured Methanomicrobiales archaeon, assembly GCA_964433475.1. Classification (GTDB taxonomy): domain Archaea; phylum Halobacteriota; class Methanomicrobia; order Methanomicrobiales; family Methanocorpusculaceae; genus Methanocorpusculum. The sequence continues at coordinate 9,393 of CAYSRP010000047.1, read as the reverse complement.
CATTGGATCAGGGCCTATCCAAATTGGACAGGCAGCCGAGTTTGACTACGCAGGAACTCAGGCATGTAAAGCTGTGCGTGAAGAAGGAATCGAAGTTGTCTTAGTCAACTCCAATCCTGCAACGATCCAGACCGATCCGGAAACCGCCGATAAAGTCTACGTTGAACCTCTTAAAGCAGATATCATCGCAGAAATAATCAAAAAGGAAAAACCTGACGGAATTCTCTCCGGAATGGGCGGTCAGACCGGTCTGAACCTTACAGCTGAACTCTATGAAATGGGCGCCCTTGAAGGTGTTCAGATTCTTGGAACCCCGCTTGAAGCGATCTACCATGGAGAAGATCGTGATCTCTTCAAGAAACTTATGATTCAGATCGGTGAACCGGTTCCAAAGAGTTTCATCTTAACTAAGATGGAACAACTTGATGAAGCATACGCAGAAGTAGGTATGCCTGCAATCATTCGACCTGCTTACACTCTTGGCGGCAGCGGCGGAGGGATTGCTAACACCTACGAGGAACTCAAGAAAATCGTTGAACATGGTTTAACGAAATCCAGGGTCCACCAGGTTTTGATCGAGGAATCCGTCAAAGGCTGGAACGAGATCGAGTTTGAAGTCATGCGTGATGCTGCTGATACCTGTATCATCATCTGTGGTATGGAAAACGTAGATCCGATGGGTGTCCACACCGGAGAATCTGTTGTCGTTGCACCGATCCTCACCCTCACCTCTGACGAGTTTGGTATCCTGCGGCGTGCCGCAATTAAAATCATCCGTGCACTTAACGTTCAGGGTGGATGTAACATCCAGTTCGCTTTTAATAACGGCGATTACCGGATTATCGAAGTCAACCCGCGTGTCTCGCGTTCATCGGCTCTCGCTTCCAAAGCAACCGGCTATCCGATTGCCCGTGTTGCGGCAAAAGTCGCTATTGGTCTCCGTCTCGATGAGATCATGAACACTGTTACGGGATGCACACCTGCCTGTTTTGAACCGGCAGTTGATTATGTCGTTGTCAAAGTTTCAAGATGGCCCTTTGACAAATTCAAGACCGCCGACCGGAGTCTCACGACTTCTATGAAAAGTACCGGTGAAATCATGGCGATCGGAAGAACCGTGGAAGAGGGATTTAAGAAAGCCCTCCGCTCACTTGATACCGATATCTATCGCCACACTGACTTAAATGAAATTCGGATGATCCTTTCCCGCCCGACCGATGAAAGATTCCAAACCCTCTTTGATGCATTCCGCCTTGGAATGACCGTCAAAGAAGTTTACGACCTTACCCAGATCGAGTCGTTCTTCCTGGAAAAAATCCAGAATGTCGTGGACATCGAACTTGAACTTCGTGACCACCCGACAGAAGAACTCGTTAAAACCTCCAAGAAGTATGGTTTCTCCAATGCAGAGATCCGTGAACTTACCGGATGGAACATCTACAAAATTGAAAGTCTTGTCGGTCTTCCTACCTACAAGATGGTCGACACCTGCTCTGCTGAGTTCCCTGCAAAAACACCTTACTACTACTCCACGTGGGAACAGGAGTGCGAACTTACCCAGTCTGACAAGAAGAAGGTACTCATCCTTGGTTCCGGTGCAATTCGTATCGGTCAGGGTATCGAGTTTGATTACTGTACGGTTCATGCAGTCAAGTCACTGCGCGAAGAAGGTATCGAGGTCCATGTCTTAAACAACAATCCGGAAACAGTTTCAACCGACTTCGACACTTCAGACCGTCTCTACTTCGAGCCGATGCAGCTTGAGGATGTTGTCAACATCTTGAGAAAAGGCGACTATGATGGTGTTATGGTACAGTTCGGCGGTCAGAACTCCGTGAACTTAGCCATCCCAATTCAGGAAGAAATCAAACTCTTTGGTCTGAAGACGAAAGTCCTCGGAACAAGTCCGGACAACATGGATGTCGCAGAAGACAGAAACCGGTTCAGTGTTCTTCTGGAAAAAGACAACATTCCTTCACCAACGAATGGTTCTGCTTACTCTGAAAAGGAAGCTTACACCATTGCGGAAAAGATCGGTTACCCGGTTCTTGTTCGACCAAGTTATGTTCTCGGCGGCAGAGGCATGGAAATCGTTCACGACGAACTTGAACTCAAGACCTACATCAAAGAAGCTGTTCGTGTCTCTAATACTCACCCGGTCTTAATCGACAGGTATCTCAGCAATGCTACCGAGCTGGATGTGGATGCGGTTTGTGATGGAACTGATGTACTCATCGGCGGTGTGATGGAACACATCGAAGAGGCAGGTGTACACTCAGGAGACTCAGCCTGTGTCATTCCGACCCAGACCCTTACCCCTGACCAGATCGCAACCGTCAAAGAGTATACGCGAAAGATCGCTCTTTCTCTTGATGTGATCGGTTTGATCAACATTCAGTTTGCCATTCAGAATGGTATTGTCTATGTTATTGAGGCAAATCCGCGGGCAAGCCGGACAGTTCCGTTTGTCGCAAAAGCAACCGGGATCCCTCTGGCCAAGATCGCAGCAAAAGTCATGATCGGCAAGAAACTTGCAGATCTCGGCTACAAGGAAAAAGAAATCAGCCACGTTGCAGTAAAAGAAGTTCTTCTTCCGTTCTCCAGACTTCCGGGAGTTGACCCGATTCTTGGTCCTGAGATGAAGAGTACTGGTGAGGTCATCGGTATCGATTACGACTTCGGCAGAGCATTTTACAAGGCAAGTCAGGCAGCTGACAACACCATCCCATTGAAGGGAAATGTGTTCATCTCTGTTACGAATGAACAGAAGACAGACATTCTGCCCATAGCCCAGAAACTCTATGATTTTGGTTTCTCCCTCTATGGAACAGAAGGTACCGTGAAATTCCTCGCCCAGCAGAACATTCCGATGAATCTTGTCAGAAAGGTTCAGGAAGGTTCCCCGAACATTCTGGATATGATCAGGGCAATGGATGTTGATTTACTTATCAACACACCTGGTGATACAAATGCACGGGCAGACCATCTTCAGATAATGCGGGCAAGTATCGACTACTCGATTCCATATATCACAACGATTTTCGGGGCAGAAGCCGCAGTTCAGGCAATCGAGTCGATGAGGACGAACAAGGTTACCCTTGAACCGCTGAGTCACTACCTCAGTTAATCTCTAATCACTTCTCCTTTTTTTCGTCCGGTTATCAGCACGAGTAATGTTGTAAGTACTGCGAGTACAAGGCAAAGTCCGAAACCTGCCTGATATCCGGCGAAGGTGATGATAACTCCGCAAATGAGTGGCCCGGATGCCTGACCTATATCCATTATCGAGGAGAGTGCTCCGAGTGATGCCCCAAGTTCATTCTTTTTTGCAGTATCGGCCGCGTAAACATTTGTCGCCACGGTTGAAAGTGACATCCCGATCCCAAACACGCAGCTGACGCCAAGAAGGATCCCGAAATTTGTGAAAAGACCGATAGCTCCAAGAGAAATTCCCGTTAGAAACATTCCTGCAGCAATCTGTTTTTGCGGGCTCCCGCGGTCTGCAAGTCTGCCGAAAAATGGTTTTGTCAGAGCAATGATCACTACCTGTACCGCGAAGATGATCCCGGTCTGCCAGGTTGGGATGCCGTTTAAAAGAAGATAAACCGGTAGAAACGTCTCGAAGGTCCCGTAGCAGAAGTAGGTGGTCATTTCTGCGGAGGATGCTGCTCTCAGACTTTTGTTGGATAGAAATGTCTTCAGACTTCCGGTAAAATCTGCGAGAGTTATTTTCTTCACCGAACCATTTGTGTCCCTGAAGAAAAATATGAGAATGAATACGGGAATCGCTGCACAAAATGCTGCGAGATATACGATATGGTATGCAGTGTTTCCGGGAGCAAGCGCGAACAATGTAAGAATAACGCCTCCGACAAGCGGGGCGGCAGTTCTTCCGACAAGTGTGGCAGAACTATATGTTCCCATCATAGTTCCTTTCTTTTCGCCGAATTTTTCTGCTATTACTGCTCCCACAACCGGTCCGAGAATGGCAGTTGCCAATCCATGGAAGAATCTTATCGGAATGAGCAGGGCCGGGTCTGTGACCAGAAGATAGAGTAGTGGTGCAATAAGAAAAACACAACCCGATGCGATGAGAAGTTTTCTTCGTCCTATCCTGTCTGATATTACACCGATAGGAAAGCTGAAGATAATGCCTGCCAGAGGAGATATTGCGGCAATTAATCCGAGGTATGAGTCACTTGCCCCAAGTGATGCTGCATAAAGCGGGAGAACAGGATTCTTCGATATCGTCGTCGAGAATATTGCGAAACACCCGATAATACAGAAGTAGACAATGAACTTCTTTTGAGTAATCTCACTGGACATTTTATTTGTTATTCTCTTTTCTTCTATATAGGAATATATGGGTGGTGTTTACCGACACGCATAATACTTAGCCGGTTAATTATGATTATATGTGTTCAGCAGGCGGACCAGTAGATGTAGACCTCAATGACCCTTTAAAAGGCAGAGGCAAGAAGTACAAATGTAATGATTGCGGGGCGACGTTTACGGGACTTGGTAAACATCCGATGTGCCCGACCTGCCAGTCAGAAGACGTTACCGAGATGTAACGTCATGACTGGTGAAATCCGCGTTCCATTCATAGGTGACCAGCCGATCATCGTGAAAGGGACCTCCTCTTTTCTTGTGATCAGCAGAGCATTTGAAAAATTTCCTCTTCTGATCGAAACCAGTACGGAAGAACTCGTTCAGGGAATATATCCGGGTGATCTGATCATTGTCTCTGCTCCGGAGGGAGGAGATATCCCTCCGGCTCTCTATCTTTTAGAATTGGTCAGGACCTGTCATCAGCCGGTGATCGCTCTTCCAAAGGATCATCCGGCAGGCAAACGACTTTCGTATGTCATCTCTGCCGCAGAAAAAATCGAGATGCGGTGCGACATCAAACGCGGGACCCATCCTGAGCAGAATCTTCTTTGTTCTGCCGACGAGTTCACCGGCATGATTCTTTATGCAGACGGGAATGACCTTGTCATTGAACATGCGGGACCTGGGATCTCCTTCTCCTCTGTTCAATGGGATTCCTCATTTACGGAAAAAAGCTTGAACGTGTGACCTTGGGTCCGCTGCCGGAAAATTTTATACGGACATCTACATACCTACCGGTCGGAACAAAAAAATCCTACAGAATGAATTCCTGTAAAAAAAAGTATTTATCCGTATTTATCGGATAAGTGCTGCTGCACGATCTGCAGCTGAGCTGACAGATTCGGACTTGATGATCTCGATTCTGCGAATCGGGAAAATCGGCTTGCATGCTTCGAACATCTTCTTGGAAAGATCGCCCTTCAGCATAGCGGAAACAAAGCTCTCGAAGTCTGCTTCCTTTGTATAGTCTTCCACAACCTTCACCATCATTGCACGGATCTCGTGAACCTGGGAAAGTCTTGCACGGTTAATAGTAAATGCAGTAATAGTGACCTGCAGTTCACGTACACTGCCGAGAGGCGTGATCGTGATCGTGCTGTCGATACGTGATGCCCGTTTCTTTACCATTGCACGAATGAACTCTTTCGTCATTTCATGACCGTTGAATTGGGTATATGCTGCGTCTCCGGCAACATTCATGATTCTGAAAGATGCGCGAACATTCTGCTTGGAATAGTCCTGGATCAACTCACCCAGACTAACCGTCAATACACGACCCGGAACATTTTCCGGATTTGAAGAAATAATTTCTCCAATGGACTGTTTACCGAGGAAATCGGGAGCAAAAACCTTGAACCAGCTCTTTGCTTTCCATCCCTCAAGTTTGCGTCCACCACTTTGCTTTTTTCTTGCCATGGTTTATTCACCTGAATTATTTTTTAACGTATTCTCTTCGCAGATAGTCTCGACGAGCTTTTCTGCAACTGAGAGATTCATCAGATAATCATCAACTGTCGCAATTACCGACCGAAGCGATTCACCGTTCACCTTTGCCACAATACAACCATCTTCAAAAGATGTCTCAATAAATCCTGCATTATCCGGAGAAAGGGATCTCTCGATCTCATCAGCACTCAGATTTTTTGAACGGATCTCGCCTGAAATCTTCATGCAAATGCCTCCAGGGATTTGATAAACTCAGCTTCACATGCAAGAGGAAGTTCTCCTCCGGCACGTGTTTTATGACCACCGCCTTTTCCGCCAAACGTCTTTACGGCAGATACAATGAACTGTTCAAAATCTACGTTTGCCGTTAAGGGGGCACGGGCAGATACCTTAAGATAGGAATCCGCTCTGCCAAGAACAAATACCGGTGCATTCTCTGAATTGGCAAACATGTCGGCGACATCGCTTACCGTTTCAACAGAATTTACCATCCACGTATTCTTTGCGATCTTCTTCGCCGAACCCGCGGACTCGATCACCCTTTTCTTAAAAGAAAGGGCGATCTCCCAGCCTTCCTTCAGAAGGGAAGTATCTCCGCATGCCAGCCCGAATGCAATGTCCGTTTTCCCTGCTTTTCCGCAGGAATCAACGACCATTGTAAGAGCATGTGCATTCCGGATGACTTCCCGCTCAAGACTCCAGCAATTTCCGTACAGATCCATCAGGGCATCGTATGAAGCATCGGACCGTGCAATGATCTCTGATAAAAGACATCCAAGATACGCTTCATCTGTTGTCTTGTCTGAGCATATCTTCATAATATCCTCAGCTTCCCTGCTGTTTCCGGAAAGACCCGGAAGATAAGGAAGAGACGCAGACTCGATCTGCTCTTTGGTTGTCCTTCCGGCAAGAAGGATCCCTCTTCCCGGATTGATCAGATTATTTGCAATACCCTCACCGATGATCTTTTCATTCATCCCGGTGAGTTTTTGTCTGTCTCCGATAATACCCAGAAGAACCAGACCTGAAAGGTCACGGTTATCAAAAAGAGCATTTGCGACCAGATAAGCGCATCCGGCTGCGGAGAGTTCCGCTTCGCCGTCTGCACCAAAGAGCCGCGGGTTGATATGGTATTGAGATTTGTTGTAAGGCACGTGGTGATCGATAATCATCGTCGTCTCCGGCAGACCGGCACACGACGCACCTAGATCACACAGAAGGGAAATGTCCGGATTTGTGACATCCGTTTCCGTAAGGACCGGTAAAAACCGGAGCCGGAAAGCGATGCCTGCTCTTTTCAGGGCAATGGACATTATTGCCGCCGAAGATATTCCATCCGCATCATGATGGGCATACATTTCCACGTATTCCATATCTCTGAGGCGGTCAGCAATTTTTTTGGCGGCTTCTTCAAGTGACATTGGTTATGACGATTTATCTGGACAGAAGAATCTCTGCAGTCTCCGGCTTGTAGACCCAGCCAACTGGTAAGCGTTTGGTACCAACGTAGTACTTAACGAGTCTGCGGATCTTTGCTTCAGTCAGATGAAGCTGACGTTTGTTATGAAGATCTTTTTTGTTCTCAGCAAGGTGCTTTCTCATTCCGAGGGCCTTGTGCATAAGGTTACGCAGATCTTCCGGGATGTCAGTGTCCATGTCATTTTCACGGACAATGGCATTGATTCTTTTGCCGGTAACAAGTTTTACATTCGGGACTCCGTGTTTGTCACGGAGAACGAGACCGATCTGTGCACAGGTAAGACCTGCTTTGCGCATCTCGATTATTTTACTCTCGATCTCTTTGACATCGGAGTTTGACCATGCGGGAACATCTTTTCTGTATGGTCTTACAGAGGAGGCTACTCCTCTTCTTCTAGCATGCATTCGTGCCATTATTTATCACCTCGCGAAAGGACTGTCCATCCCCGTACCGGGTGGAAAACCAACCTGACGGCGTATTCGCGGATACTGGAATTTGTCAGGCAGATCGTAAGTCACGAAAAGAGCAGCATGTATTATACAGCTGACTCGTCGTAATCCCAAAGCCAAAAGGCAGTGTCATTGTAGACAGACACGTCGGACTTACTTCAGTCAGCACCTAAGTGCTTCGTATCTATTGGAGGGGATCAATAATAAGGGTTTGGGGCGTAGTACTTATTACGAGTATGAGTGAGTATGATGTTGTAATTGTCGGATCGGGACCCGCGGGGCTTTTTTGTGCGGCAAATCTTGCGCCGGCAAAAGTTCTCATTCTGGAAAAAATGAAATTGCCGGGGAGAAAACTTCTGTTATCCGGTTCCGGTCAGTGTAATCTCACCCATGCTGGAGATGTTAAATCGTTCACCCTAAATTATGGGGATCACGGGGCATTTGTGAGACCTGCTTTGATGGCATTTTCTAATAAGGCGACAATGGATTTTTTCGAAAAAAACGGTGTGCCTGTGCAGATAAATGAAAACGACAAAGTATTTCCCGTTTCGCTTCTCGCGGATGATGTTTTGGATGCTTTGTTTGATGTGTGCGATAAGGCAGGAGTAGAGATCAATTATCGCGAGGCTGTGAAATCTATAACTCCGACTTCGAATGGTTACGCTGTTCAAACATCCGTTGCCGCATATCAGACGAAATATGTTGTCATAGCGACCGGGGGAATGTCGTATCCGATGACCGGTTCGACGGGGGATGGTTATGAACTTGCCAAAGGTCTGGGTCATACGATTATTCCACCCGAACCTTCTCTGACCCCGGTGTATGTTGCGGATCACATTCTCCGGGATCTGTCGGGGATCTCCCTTCCGGCGAAAGTTGCCGTCTGGCACGATGGGAAGAAACTTATAACGAGGGAAGGCGATTTGCTGATCACCCGTTTTGGCTACTCAGGTCCGGTGATTTTGGATGGATCCAGATGGATGCGGGCGGGTGATGTGCTGAAGATCAGTTTTACCCCAATGTCCCACGATGAGACGGATGCTCTTATGAAAGAAAGAACGGCAGGGTCCGGTGCGAAGCTGGTCTATAATCTTCTCTATGGTCTTTCCTGTCCCGAGCGTCTTATGAGGGCACTGGTTTTTGCGGCAGGCATTCCTGATGAGACGACCGGTGCTCAGCTCACGGCAAAGATGCGGAGCGCACTTGTCACGAACCTGACGGAGTTCCCTGTACAAATCGAAAAGCTGGGAGATTTCGGCGTGGCGATGTGTACCTCGGGTGGGGTCTCCTTATCTGAAATAAATAAAAAAACCTGTGAATCCAAGGTAGCCCCGGGTATTTTCTTTGCCGGGGAAGTGATGGATATCGACGGGGATACAGGAGGATATAATATTCAGGCAGCATTTTCCACGGGATATCTTGTGGCAAAAAAGATATTACAGGTATTATGCGCGTGAATGGAGTTTACTCAGGTTTTTTTGGATCGGGTCTGTTTCCGGTTTCTGAAACAAGCCTTCATTCCATAATGTTTAAATCAGTCCGGGTAGTATGTTGTTATCGCAATCTTTTGTTGCCTCAGTGGCTTAGCGGTATAGCGCGTCCTTGGTAAGGACGAAGTCGCGAGTT
>CAYSRP010000046.1:0-10757 GCA_964433475.1 uncultured Methanomicrobiales archaeon | reverse complement strand
TCGGCAATGATCTCGGGACCAATGCCGTCTCCCGGCATACATGCCGCATTATATGATGTCATTTATTTCCTCGCATTTTTGCGTATTCAACAAGGCCGCCGGCCTCGACTATTCTCATCATGAACTCCGGAATCGGTTCAAGCGGATACTGTTTTTTGTCTGTTTCGATGTATGCCTGACTGAGATTCACGAAAACATCGGCGCCGTCAGCAATCTTATCGGTATCCGGACAAACAAGCGGTAAGACACCGGTGTTTATCGCATTCCGGTAAAAGATCCTCGCAAACGATTTAGCAACAACAAATTCGATGCCGGCTCCTTTCAGTGCGAGAGGGGCATGCTCACGCGATGAACCGCAGCCGAAGTTTCTGCCGGCAACGATCACATCGCCGTCTTTTGCTTCTGCAGCAAATTCATTGCGCGTACCTTCAAAGGCATGCGATGCAAGCTCTTTAGGATCGTAGATCGTCAGGAACCTGCCAGGGATGATCGCATCGGTATCGATGTCGTCGCCGAATTTCCATGCTCTGCCCATGATTCACACCTCCCTCGGATCGGTGATCACGCCGGTAATCGCGCTGGCGGCGGCGGTAGCTGGAGAAGAAAGATACACGAAACTCTCGGTACTTCCCTGTCTTCCCCGGAAGTTGCGGTTCGATGTCGAGAGGGAAACCTCGCCGGGAGCTAAAAGCCCGAAAGCCCCGCCCATACACGGACCGCAGCAGGGAGCTTCAACCAATGCCCCTGCTTCGACGAATTTCTCGATAAGTCCTGCTTTCAGGACTTTCATGTACTCGGCTTTTGATGCCGGGACCATGATCACACGTACATCTTCAGAGAAGACATTATCGCCAAGAACTTCTGCCGCTTCGGCAAAGTCTTCGTACCTGCCGTTCGTGCATGATCCGATGAAGACCTGATCAACCGGTTTTCCGGCGACTTCGGTCACATCGACGACATTGTCGACATTATGCGGGACGGCGATCTTCGGATTGATCTTGGAGATGTCATAATTTCGGGTTTCAAAGAACACCGCATCTTCATCGCTCGCGAGTGAAAACGGTGTGACCTCGGTTCGTCCACGCATATACTCCCAGGTCTTTTCATCCGGCGGGACGATGCCAGCCTTTGCTCCCATCTCGATGGCCATGTTTGCACAGGTCATTCTTCCGGGAATGTCCATCTCCGAGAACGCATTGCCGCAGAACTCAAGAGCACGATACGTCGCGCCGTCTGCGCCGATATCGCCGGCGAGCGTCAGGATGAGGTCCTTTGGGCCGACACGGTTCTGGAACTTTCCGTTTGCATTGATCCGGATCGTCTCGGGGACTCTAAAGTAGAGTTCGCCGAATTTCAGGACATATGCCATATCAGTCGAGCCGATACCTGTCGAAAATGCACCAAGTGCACCGTAAGCGCAGGTATGGGAATCCGACCCGACGACGATATCACCGGGTTTTACCCTTCCCTTTTCGGGAACGACCTGATGACAGACTCCCTCTTTTATGTCATAGTTGTAGATGCCCTGTTCGCGGGCAAACTGTCTCATCATCACATGATTTTCTGCTGCGCTGATGGAGTCAGCCGGGATCTGATGGTCGAAGAGCATGATGACTTTTTTCGGATCAAAGACGCTGCCTCCACCCATCTCTTTCATTACATTGATCGCAAGAGGACCCGTGATATCATGTATCATCGCACCGTCGACCGGTGCCATTACTACATCTCCTGCTCTGCATTCTTTTTTGCAGTGAGCGGAGAAGATTTTTTCAGTTATGGTCAATCCCATTTTATTCCTCCATATTTTTATTTTTAAATCCGCCAAACCGGTAAACAGTATTCAGAGCGTTTACCATCGCCTCTGCGGATGCTATTACAATGTCGGAGTTCGAAGCATCAGCATCGAATATCCTACCCTTGTCATCCTCCACTTCGATTGTGACACAACCGAGGGCATCGGTTCCGCCGGAAATGGCTTCTACCTGATAGCTCTTTAACTGGATATTTCCCGGAGCAATCGCAAGAAGTGCTTTCATGGCAGCATCCACAGGTCCGACCCCTGTCCTTGAGCAGATTTTGTTTTCTCCATGGATCATAGCTCTGACACTTGATGTCGGGATCGCGTGATTTCCGGTAAAAATCGAGATGTCGTCAAGGATGATCATTTTTTTCTCATGCTGTTTTCCGGTGACACTATCTGCGATTTCATACAGATCAAACTCAGTCATCTTCTTGCCGCGTCCCGAGATTTCCTTGATTTTTGCGACTATGGTGTCCAGTTCAACATCAGAGGCGGAAATGTTTACTTCTTCCAGCATCTGACGTATGGCATGCTTTCCAACGTGTTTTCCGAGCTTTAACCGTCTTCGATGACCTACCATTTCGGGAGTCATGATACCCGGCTCAAACGTTCCTGGGTTCGCCATCACTCCCTGAGAATGAATACCACTTTCATGTGAAAATGCATTTTCGCCTACGATCGGCTGCATTGGCGGGACACCTATCTGTGCAAATCTGGAAATAAGTCTTGAAGTCTCTACCAGCTTTTCTGTAGCAATATTCGTTTTAAATCCGTATATCGAGTGCAGGATCATGACCGTCTGTGCAAGATCCGCATTACCTGCCCGTTCGCCGATACCGTTTACAGTTACCTGTACTTGGTCGGCGCCCCCCTCCACTGCGGCGATGGTGTTTGACGTCGCAAGACCAAAATCGTTATGACAGTGGACATCGATTTTGCACTTCACGTTTTTTCTCACTGATTCAATAATTTCCTTCATTTTCGAAGGTGTGCTTACACCTACGGTGTCTGGAATATTGATGATGGTCGCGCCGGCTTCATCTGCAACTTTACAAACTTCGATCAGTTCGTCCATGTTTGTTCTGGTTGCATCCATCGGTGAGAACATGACATGATCGACTTTCGAGCGTGCGTATGCGACCACCTCCCGCGTAATATTCAGAACTTCGGCATGCGTTTTTTTGATGGTAAAAGTTCTCTGGATCTCCGAAGTTGGAATGAATACATGGACCATCTCAACACCTGCCTCGACACATCGGTCCACATCTCCTTTCACAGAACGTGCGAGTCCGCAGATCATCGGGTGGATACCCTCTTCTGCACAGATTTTTTTTACCGTTTCGAATTCGCCTTCCGATGATGCCGGAAAGCCTGCTTCGATCACATCAACGCCAATGTCTGAAAGCTGATGTGCAATTGAAATCTTCTGCTCCAGAGTGAAGGACACGCCGGGAGTTTGTTCACCATCACGCAGTGTGGTGTCGAAAATAGATACTTTTCTGTTCGTATTAACTATACTGTTATTGTAATAGATTACAATCCGCCACGTTCGCAGTGACTACTCCAATCTCAATGGTCTGAGACATACCCTCATTCAACGAGTGCTGGATATATATACTTATCTTCTGAGGAATAAAATTATGGGTGATGATTTATGTATGCATATTATTTCCGCACATACAGGACGTGGAAATTTTTTTGTTACATTACTCCTCAGATTGAAAACATTTTTTCCAGATTCTCCATATGGTTTTATTACCTATAACGTGGATTGATATATCATGTGCAAGGAGTCTCTCCCGGAAATGCGTTGTAACGCTCCGAGCAGATGCTCTGTATCCGGCACATCTACTGTAGCAATTTTTATCAGCTTTAGTTTTCAGTTCTGGTTTAGTCAGTAAGTTTACTGCACCAGATTGAATTTCCATAAAACCACTAACCATTTTGTCGGGAACTTTTTTTCTGGTGCAGCGAAAGCCAGACAATTTTCAGTAAAATCACATAAAAAGGAATCAAACATGAGAGGAAAAGAAATCAGACTTCAAAGAATCATGAACCGTGACACGGGAACAACTGTTATTGTGCCGATGGATCATGGTGTATCAAGCGGTCCTATTCCCGGGTTAATCGATCTCGAAAAAACCGTTGATCTTGTAGCAAAAGGCGGAGCGAATGCCGTCATCGGTCATATGGGGCTTGCTCTCCATGGTCACAGACAGGGCGGTCCGGATATCGGACTGATCCTGCATCTTTCTGCGAGCACGGATCTCGGTCCCGATCCGAACAACAAAGTGCTTGTCAACAGCGTGCAGACTGCACTTAAAATGGGAGCCGACGGCGTGTCGATGCACGTCAATATCGGCGCCGAGAATGAGGCGAACATGCTTGCCGATCTGGGTCATGTCGCGATCGAATGTATCGACTGGGGCATGCCTCTCCTTGCGATGATGTATCCGAGAGGGAAGAACATCACTCCGGCGAATCTGACTGAGGCGGTTAAACTCGCTGCTCGCGTCGGTTCCGAACTTGGTGCCGACATCGTGAAAACGGTATATACCGGAGATCCTGACTCTTTCAGAGAGGTGACCGAGGGATGTCATGTACCGGTCGTTATTGCCGGTGGTTCGAAGATGGATGCCCTTTCGACCATGTTATTGATCGAAGGTGCAATGGAAGGGGGTGCGGCGGGTGTTTCTATCGGAAGAAATGCCTTCCAGTATCAGTATCCTGACAAATTTGTGCGGGCAGCTGCTATGATCGTCCATGAAAGAAGAACAGCAGAAGAGGCAATGGAAATTTTAGGTAATACAGAATATGTACCTCATTATTGACATTATACTGGTGACGTCATTATGACGATAGCAGTACTTGGTCCGGTAGGTACGTTTTCCTGTGAGCTTGCCGAAAAAATAAGAGAAGAAGGAGAAGATGTCCTTCTTTTTCCGACAATACGGGACGTATTCATGGCGGTTCAGGAACGTAATATCCGGGGTCTCATTCCTGTTGAGAACAGCGAGGCGGGTGGAGTCGGTGAGACTTTGGATGGTCTTCTGGAGACGAACTGCACCATCACCGCTGAATACTATATGTTGATTCATCACTGTTTCGTATCTAAGAGTTCGGAAATATTGGTCATATATGCACATCCGCAGTCACATGAACAGTGCAGCATGTTTCTCCGTGAGTTCAAGAATGTGCCCGTGATCCATACAAGCAGCAATGCGCAGAGTGCGAAGGAGGCTGCATCAACGAAAAATGCGGCTGCTGTTACAACGGAAAGCGCCGCGAAGTTGTATGATCTTCCGATAATTCAAGAGGATATTCAGAATGCAGAAAACAATACGACCCGGTTTCTGGAGATTTCTGCAGGTAAAATAACATCACCTGATCCTGAAAAATGCAGCATTGTCATTCTCCCAAAGGAGAATCGTCCAGGTCTGTTATATAGTATTCTGGAGATCTTTGCACGACGCAGCCTGAATCTTTCGCGTATTGAGTCGAGACCCTCGAAGGAGGGCATCGGGACATATGTGTTCTTCATCGACTTCGAAACAGGTGAAAGCTGGAAGGACGCACTCGCCGAGCTGAAGGCGATGGTATCAATCAAAGAACTTGGGTTTTATAAACGGAAGCTGGAATAACTGACTGCAAAAATACCGTTATAAGTGATGACGAAAATTGAGGTATATTTGAAAAGCAACTCATACAATTGAGATCCAGATAGATAAAGATAAAGAGACAAATCATGAATCGATCATAAGTTCCTCAGTTATTAGGTGGGATCTCACCTGATGATATGAGTATTCCTGCCTCTATATCATAGACTTGGTATATCAGATACTCACTCGCAGAAAAGTTTGAAGGAACGCTGAATCTGTTTCCTACAGATACTGTTGCCCCACCCGTGCTGACGATGTTAGAAGAATTAAAAACCTCACGTCTGCTTGGATGGTCTCTCGCGCTCAGGACAAGTTTCATCTTTGAAAGAGATATTGGATCTCCTGCCACATTTTCAAATATGAGATTCGTTCCATTGTATCCTACAAAAATCAGTTCGGCAGAAACAGGATCATTGTCCACTGAAACCAGACCGGAAACAGTAGCCCCTACGACTGCAACTAACATAATTGTCACCGTCAACATCAGCATAACGCCGACGACCTCGGAAACGGCGTCGTTTTTTTTCATCGGGCACTCACCTTTCCGGAAATAGTATTGAGTGTCACAGTTGTCGGATTGACTGCAGTGAACCAAATTGTTCCGTTATACGTAATCGTCTTACCGGCACCAATATCTATCGTTTCTGTCTGTTTTGTCGCAGATATTCCCAGCACGACATTTGCCGACCCGCTCAGAAAATCTGCATCAGGATCTGCATGCAAATCTATAATCGTCATCTCCACCGTATTGTTTCCGATTTCAATCGAATCTTTCATTGCCGATGTCCAGTTGGTTACATGGTTATCGGAAGATGTATTTCCCTCCATTTTTGTATAAAATTGAGCTGGAATTTCTTTTGTATCTTTTGTGACCCAGACGAGTCCCTTTTCATATTTATAACCCTGTAATTCCCACGTTGAAAATGATGGGACATATGTAACATTCACCGTGGAAATGAAAATATTCTTCGTTGTTCCTATGGATAGTGTTCCCAAGGATATGTCATGGATCTCTACCGTTCCGCTTGATTTCGAAGGGGACAATATTATATCACCACCTCCAAGGGCAAACATTTCAGAATATTCTGCGCTTTTGCCTTGACTATATAATGAATCCACATCCGAGCTAAACCGGAGGAATGCCTCTTCGATCTCTTCCGTATGGAGGATCTCTGCATTCTGTTTCATCTCCGGGACATATGTGGCTGAACAAACCGCCACTGCAGTAACTAAAACTGCTAATATCAGCATCACAGACACGACTGCGGATACACCGTCATCTGTCTTCATGGCACGACTCCCGAATAGATCACTGATTTTTTAGTTACCAGAAGGACCTCATCGTCGGATGCAAGGTCATCAACATGTACGATCATACATCCGCCCAAATCAAATGAAGATGTTTCATGTCCATTGATATCAATCAAATTGATAGACTTCACGGTTCGTTTGTCCGTTTCGTGATAGACAATTACTGAGAGATCGGTCAGCTCAATCTGGTCACCTCCCTTATGCCAGAGATATACCGTATCTGACGTATTATTCATCGCCACATTGACAACATCTTCCCGTTCACCAGGCAACACCCCGAACAGGGATACTGCAAAAATCGATACCAGTATAAGAGCTATTACCAGAAGTAACATCTCACCCACAACACTTGTAACTCCATCGTCTTTTTTCATTTTTTCTTCCTCCTAGATCAGATACACAAAGGTTACAATCGTCATAATCAACATCACAATCGAATGTTTAAAACCGGCAAGGATCGTATTCGAAGATAACTGACCTGCCATGATTCCGGAGAAAAAGCCAAGAATGATTCCGATGTGAAACATCTGCTGCTTATTTGATGAAATATCAAATGTAATATTAAATGACGAAAAACTTGCGATAAACGCTACATTCATCTCATATGCTGTAAACAGATAAATGCCGAACGAGAGATAGATCACCGCCAGATAAGCAAAGGATACATTGGTCCGCGTATTTTTCATCTTGAGATAATGTTCCAGATCTGTTATGGCAATCGATAGGATTTCCCGGATATAATCAGTCACCTCACTTGCCCGGACAAGGAGGGATATGGCTCTTTTTACCGTTATAAGTCCGATACGTTCCTCCATTCTGACAAGGGCCCCGGAAAGAGATGATCCATATTTCAGTTCTTCGGATACTATCTTGATTTCCGATGAAAGCACGCCGGATTTATGTCCTGCAATCATCGTGATCGCTCCCTGAAGCGTCATTCCAATATCACGCATATCGGCAATTTCCCGCAGAAATTCCGGCATTTGCTTTTCAATGTGGATGACATACTGGTTTCTGATCTCATATGCCACCATAACGGGGAGCAGTGCTACGATAATTATCACGGATATCAGGACTTCGATAGTGTTCAAAACCGGAAAGACTGTTCCCAGCCATCCTAGATACCAGAAGAGCAGGAGAAACACTACTAAAACTATACTGATTGTTGCTGAGATCTTATAGTCGGAGATGAATAATCGTAACGGATGCCGGAATGCTTCCCGAATCTTCAAGATGTGTTTTTTTCTTTTAATTTGCTTTTCAAATTCCGGGTTACGGGGTGAATCCTTTATTTCGATGATGTCTTTCTCGTATTCGGTCTCCGAAAATTCCCTGCGGGTTATTCCCAGATTATTTGGGGGTAGCAGGATGTACAATATTGCGATGAGGGTGACTGCACCGAGAGGCAGACCAATATAGAGAAGGGGCATGGCTTCACCGAGAGTACTCTGTCCGGATAGATTCTGAGCAACGAGCATAATCATGATTGCAATCGGACCGGCAACAAATGCTGTGACATATACTTCTGCAATCATTTCCAGGAACTGCATAAGTGAATCCATTTCATTTCGTGCGAGTTCCCGGTATGATTCTGATTTTGCATTGAAAAATGCACGCAGGTCCCCTCCGCTTCTATGCACAAGAAGTAGATCGTTCAATAGTTCACGAAAATTATCAGATGGTGTGATTTTTTTCGTATTTTCAATAGCCGTTACCAGATCCAGTCCAAAAAGTTCAACGTCGCGAACTATCAGACCGCACTCCTTGGATACTTCACCATAGAGATCGGATGCTTCATACACACTCCTGAAAATATCGTAGAGGGTGATCGTTGTAGAAAGTGCCTGCATGTAGGTTATTGCATAGGGAAGATCAAGATTAATTTTACTTTTTCTGCCTCCTGCCTCCAGTGCAGGATAATAATAGAGGCAGAGAAAAATACCCGATGGGATGACACTCACCCCTATGATATACTGAACATATGTCGGCAAATATGGAATGAGGGATAACTCCAGACCAGAGCCGATGAGCAGACATGTGAGAATTGTCAGAAGAAGAAAAGACAGTCCCGTAATCAGAATTGTTGTTCTGAAATATTTTTTTGCCGGAATCGGCATATGAGCGGCACGAAGATCTTTTTCAAGATGCCTAATCATATCAGACATTGTTCAACTCCTGTAGTTTGTGATCTATAATTGCCTCCTCTACATCAGCCGGAGTCGTTTTTCCTGTGCGGACCAGTTCTTCGAGTACCTGTTTTCTGCTCCTGAGTTTTTCTTCTATCATGTTCGGTGTCCATCCATTCTGGTAGGCGATAGAATCGAAAACATCGGACTGCTTGTATACTCTGTCAAAAGAATCAGTGATATGGTTCCAGGAAAAAAGTGGTTTCCATACAACTTTGCCGTTTTCAACACTGATCTCATTGAGCGAAAGACAGCGCCGGAATCCATTTCCTTCCCCATAAAGAAGTCCCTGTATTACAATAAGGTCGAGTGCCCCGAACATTACTTCAGGTACGTTGATCGGATCATTTGTAAGACGGTTGACCACCTCGCTGACGTTTCCTGCGTGTAGGGTGGAGTAGGTTGTGTGACCGGTGTTCATTGCCTGAAAAAGCGTTTGGGCTTCTTTTCCTCTTACTTCGCCAACGATGATATATTCCGGTCTTTGCCGGAGAGCAGCTTTCAGCAGGGAAAACATGGTAATGTTTCCATCAGTGATGTTTCCGGTACTTTCTCTTGTTCGCATGGGAAGCCAGTTGACATGCGGGAGTTGGATTTCTCGTGTGTCCTCGATGGAAACGATTTTCGCATCGTGGGGTATGAAAAACGAGATCGCGTTCATTGAAGAGGTTTTTCCGCTTGCAGTTCCTCCAGCGACGAGGATACTTTTTCTGTTTTCTACAGCCAGCCAGATATGTGCCATAAGGTCTGCGCTGTAAGTGTTCCCTGCCACCAGATTTGCTGGAGTCAGAGGTTCACTTTGGAATTTCCGGATGGTAAATGAACTTCCTTTGGATGTGATGATGTCCGTGTAGGTTATCTGCGCACGTGAGCCGTCGGGAAGAGAAGCATCAATCAGAGGTGTTGTCAGAGAAAGTTGTTTGTCGGCTTTCTGGGCAAGTTTTAAGACGAATTTGTTGAGTTCAACTGTCTCAAAGACGCAATTTGTTTCGATGTTGCCAAATCGTCTGTGATAAAGGAAGAGGGGGATGTCTGCTCCGTTGCAGGTGATGTCTTCGATTTTTTCATCATGAAGGAGCGGGTCGAGTTTCCCATACCCGAGAAAGTTTCTGTACAGATAGTAGATGAGGATCTCACGACGGTCGGTTGTTAATGTTTTATCGAATGAGTCGATGGCATCGATGAGGGTTTTTCGTTCGAGTCCAAGTTCACTGCGTTTTTTTACGGTATCAAATATAAGGGTTGACCGGAGGTATTCAAAGGATTCTTCAAGAATGACGAATTCTTTGTCAGTGAGTTTTGGTTCTGTAATATGGTAGTGGATACGGTTTTTTTTGTCTTTACAGATGGTCGCATAGGCGTGGGGAGGAATGAGCCAGTACTGGTCAAGGATCTTTTCTGATGTGGAGATGGGGGGGATCTCTAAAACAGCGGGAGGTTCGTCAAATTTCAAGGAAGAACCTTTTTTCCGGAAGAAATTGGGAAACTTTGAGTCTGACTTATCACCTATTTCATCTGTTTTTTCAACCAATTTTTCGAAGAAGCGGGAGTGAATCCTAATCATGAGATGTTTCTGTTTCTCTTTCCGGCCCTCTTTGGTTTTCATGCAAATTACCTTTAGTAATGTATTTTTAACTTGTGAATTGGGTCAACAATGTTAATTATGTTTTATTTACTTATTGAAACAATATATCAATATTGTTTACTCTTAAATTCATATTTAATTGTCTTGTCATCTATATTAATTGATGTCCAAGGGTGGTGTTTTTACCTCATCATTTTTGCGGATTTTTCGGCACA
>CAYSRP010000045.1:0-10827 GCA_964433475.1 uncultured Methanomicrobiales archaeon | reverse complement strand
CCGAAAGCATAACCTCGGCTTTGTGCACGAACTCATCGGCAAGCGATGCGTCGACCAGGATCCGTTTCGCCGAGGTACAGACCTGACCGCAATTATAAAACCGGTGACGGACCGCCGCCTTCACGGCAGCATCAAGATCAGCCGTTTTCGTCACAATAAAACTATCGTTACCTCCCAGTTCGAGCGTAAGTTTCTTGAGAAACGGTGCTGCAAGCATCGACACGGATTTCCCTGTGGTGATAGAGCCGGTAAACGAAATGTGCCGGATATCAGGATGCCGGATCAGCGCTGAGCCTGCACTTTCTCCGGATCCGGTTACGACCTGCAAAGCCTCCTTTGGAATACCTGCCTCATGCATAATGTCTGCGATTTTAAGGATCGTGAGCGAGGCAGTCTTTGAGGGCTTGGTAATTACAGCATTCCCGCACGAGAGAGCCGCCCCCGCTTTCCATGCAAAAATGATCGCCGGCATGTTCCAGGGGATGATCGCAGCACAGATGCCGAGCGGTTTTCGAACAACGTTCAAATATCCATATCCCGGCAGATTGCGGGCATCACCCGGGATACTGCCGCAGACCGAGGCATAATACTCGAAAACATGGGCGGACCCGAGGATCTCGTCACGAGCTTCCCGAAGCGGTTTTCCCTGCTCGGTCGTCAGCAGAACGGAAAGGTCATCCACCCGTGCCCGGATCAGGGCAGCGGCATTTATCAGCATCACCGCACGCTTTGAAGCCGACATTTTTTCCCATTTTGGCAAGATATCGTGAGCAACGTTCACTGCATTTTGTATATCTTCGGTCGTTGAATTTTGTATTGTACCGATGATATCATTCGTCGCAGGATTTACTACGTTGAGGAATGGTTGCATGGTGGAATATTATGTTTCCGGGCTATTTAGAAATGTGCGTCAAGGAAATTAACCGCAACTCTCTTTTCACCGCACAACACAAATATTCCCATGCATCCATACGCAGAAAAAATCGCCGCAATAGGATCCGCAGCGAATCCAACTTTCATGACTCTCGGCATCACTCCTGTTTCATGGGGGAATAATCAGGCCGTTCTCAAAATGACCATTACCGATAAATTTCATAACGGTGTCGGATTTTTACAGGGCGGCTTTTACGTCATATTAGCTGACGAGGCCATCGCACTCGCAATCCTCGCAGAACTTGCCCCGGATCAGGGCACTACCACAATATCTGAAACGACCGAATTTATCCGAAGTGCAAAAGAAGGAGAAATATTTGCCGTTGCAAGAATCAACAGAAAAGGCAGACGTATCGTCTTCGCCGAAGCAGAGGTCAGACGAGGAAGTGAAGATGGTGAAATCCTTTCAAAAACCACCACATCCTATCTTGTAACACAATGCTGAGATTCGCATGACACATTTCTTAATCCTGTACATCTAAGTATAACAGTATGGAGGAACATGGCAGTCGAACTTGAAGTTGTAGACCGTGCGGATGAGTGGGCCGGGTTTCTAAAAAAGAAATATAAAAGTGAACTGAATAAAATTTCGCGTGAGTTTCCAAGCGAGCGCTCGCTTGAAATAGACTATGGTGTCCTCGAAAAACACGGAAAAACAGGGACGATCCTCGCAGATGAGCTGCTCGAACATCCGGGTAAGACTCTGGAGGATGTGAAGGATGCGATCCGTTCGGCCCGGCTCATAACCGGAAAAGATGTGGAAGGAAACGACATCTCGGATAAAATAATCAGCGAGGTCAATATACGGTTCATCCGCCTCCCGCGAAAAACCCAGATCAGGGACATTCGCTCAGAAGATATCAATAAATTCATCAGTGTCGATGGTCTGGTCCGCCGTGTGACCGAAGTTCGTCCCCGGCTCGTTACCGGAGCATTCCGTTGTGTGAACGGACACATTACCTATAAAAAGCAGGAATACGGTTCGTACTCCGAACCGGATATGTGCGGGCATGCCGAATGTACCCTGAAAAAACTTGATCTCGTTCAGAGTAGATCCACCTTCATTGATTCACAGAAGATCCGTGTGCAGGAAACACCTGAAGGTCTCCGCGGCGGAGAACAGCCGCAGAACATTGATATCGATATCGTCGACGATCTTTGCGGGAAAGTTTCTCCGGGTGACCGGGTCATCGTAAACGGGATTCTCAGAAGCGTTCAGCGGATCATCAGCGGTCAGAAGAGTACGGTCTTTGATCTCTATGTAGAATGTAACTCAGTCGAGATCTCCATCAAAGAGTTTGAAGAGGTAAACATCTCCGAAGAGGATGAGATCGCCATCAAAGATATGGCATCCGACCCGGGCGTATATGGAAAGATCGCACGGTCGATCGCACCGACCATCTATGGTAATACCGAGGTCAAAGAAGCGATCGCTCTTCAGATGTTTGGAGGAATCCCGAAAGAAATGCCTGACGGGACCACACTCCGTGGTGATATCCATATTCTCCTGGTGGGTGACCCGGGTATTGCAAAATCCCAGCTGCTCCGTTATGTTATCAAACTTGCACCGCGGGGGATCTACACATCCGGTAAATCCGCATCATCTGCAGGTCTGACCGCCGCCGCCGTGAAAGACGATCTTGGTGATGGACGTTGGACGCTTGAAGCCGGAGCGCTCGTTCTCGCAGACAAAGGTATTGCCGCCGTCGATGAAATGGATAAAATGCAGAAGGATGACCGGTCCTCACTTCACGAAGCAATGGAGCAGCAGTCTGTTTCCATTGCGAAAGCCGGCATCAATGCGACACTCAGGACAAGGTGTTCACTTCTCGGAGCTGCAAACCCGAAACTAGGGCGGTTCGATGAGTATGCAAATATCTCCGAACAGATCAATATGCCCCCTTCCCTTCTGTCGCGTTTCGATCTTATCTTTATCATGAAAGATCAGCCGGATGCAGTTCGCGATCTGAACATTGCAAAACATATCCTGAAGGCCCACTCGGCTGGTGAAAAACTCATGCGGCACAAGAAGTATCCTATCCCGGGAGCGGACGAGGAATACTTCAAGCGGGAACTTGCTCCGGTCACGCCGGAGATCGATGCCTCGATGCTCCGTAAATATCTCGCCTACGCAAAAAGGAATTGCTTCCCGCTTATGAATGATGAGGCAAAAGATGTTCTCGTTAAATATTATCAGAATCTCAGGAGTGTCGCATACGAGAATTCCGACAAACCTGTCCCCATCACCGCGAGACAGCTGGAAGCACTCGTGCGGCTTGCTGAAGCGAGTGCCCGTGTACGGCTTGCCGATGAGGTCGACAGTGAGGATGCGGAACGCGTAGTTAAAATCGTGGATGCCTGTCTCAGACAGGTTGCCTACGATCCGAAAACCGGCTCTCTTGATATCGATAAGATCACAACGGGGACCTCCCGCTCCGGACGTGCACTCCGTCGTGAACTGAAAGAGACGATCGAAACCCTGATCCAGGCGAGCGATGACAATGTGGCAAAGGTCGATCAGATCCTTGAGACCATGGAGGGGAAGTACCACTATAAGAGGGATGAAGTGGAACACATTCTTGAAGGAATGAGACGTGACGGGGAAGTTTTCGAGCCAAGGAACGGGCTTCTCAAATTCACCGCACCAATGAGGTAAAAATGGTAACAGATAGAGAAAATGCCGTCTTCGAAGCGGCAATCAAACTCGGGGCGCTGTATCACCAGTTTGTCGGCACACCCATTTCACGTTCGACTGCAGAGAAAGTCGAGGCCGCGATCGAAAGTGCGGTCTCGCTTCAGCCGTATGTGACGTACATCAAAGTTCATCTGGATACGTCGCTGATGAATGAGAATCCTTTCGGCTATTCGGAACTTTCCGGTGCTATGTATGATGTCATAATCGAGACGACTTATGGTAAGGCGACATGCCTTGCCGGTCTGAAATTCGAGAACGGATATCCGATGATGAAGATTATCGAGTGATGGCACCTTTTCCAATTCTGGATGATCATTTTCATCTCAATAAAAGGACGGGTGTCGGTCCGGATATTGTCAGAGAGTTTATGCGGTCGGGAGGCACGCACATAATACTCGTCGCACTTCCATCGTGGTCGTGCGGTGTTTTCCCGACAAAGCCGGATGATTATCGTGCCGTATTCAACGAACTTCTTGAGGATTGCCGGAAGGTGAATGAACTTGGCTGTGTCTGTTACCCGATCGCCGGCGTTCATCCGGCGGAGATCGGTAAACTTATGGAGCGGATGAGTCTCAGCGAGGCTGAGGCTTTGATGTGCAGTGGTCTTGATATTGCGGCAGAGTATGTTCGTGAGGGAAAATGTATCGGGCTGAAATCGGGCAGACCTCATTACCCTGTGACACCCGAAGTCTGGAATGCATCGAACAGGATTTTAGCTCATGCTCTGGAGTTGTCCGGCGATCTTGATTGTGCTCTGCAGATCCATGCGGAGTCTGGTTCCTGTGAGGATGTATCGGCTCTTGCCAAATCGTGCGGGATGGATGCGTCAAGAGTGGTAAAACATTTCGCAACATGCGAAACACCGCTTCATCCGTCAGTTACGGTCAGGGAGCCGTTCCTTAACGAGTGGTTCGAACAGAAACGGGAGTTTACGCTTGAGAGTGATTATATGGATGATCTGTCGAGACCCGGAGCGGTGAATGGTCCGCGTTCTGTTCCCCGGAGAATGCAAAGACTGCTGCAGGCAGGGATCGTATCTCCCGATGATATGTGGAGAGTTCATTCTGTTGTTCCAGAACGGATCTACGGCGTCCCGTTTATAGTATGACGAAACCCTTTCTCAATGGGTAACGATTTGTAACATCTCTTTTTCCACATTGTTACAAAATGTAACGCCAATATTTTTGATTGTTACAGACTGTTACATATAAATCAATGAAGCACAGAATATCATAATCAATGGCAACCAAAGTCGTCCGCGTCTCTGAAGATGCACTCGAAATCACCGGCAGATATGCCAAAGACATCAGTGAAGCGATCCGTATGATGCAAAAACTCATCGAAGAAAAAGACAGGCCTCAGATCGATATGAAAGCTCTCGAAAAATTGATGCGAAACTGCATCAGTGAAGAGCTTGAAGGTCTTCAGCGGGGATACTGAAATGCTGCTCACAGGATGGATGGAGAAAAACGGCAGACTTCTCACCCTGCCCGAAATTGAAACCCTGGATATCGACCTGCTCAAAAAATGCGGCGGCGAATTTGTACTTGAACTTGATGACTGTATGATCCGCGACAAATACCATATCATGCCAATGCCCTGTGTGAGTGGGAAGAAAATCTTTACCGCCGAACCAGACGTTTTGGATATGCCTCTGGAAGACGCAATAAAAAAATCAGTTGAACTGCGTATCTCTGATGACGCGGTCACAACATTATCCGGGGGTGTGGACTCATCACTCATCGCAGTTCTTGCGGGTCTTCCCTGCATTGCAGTCGGCATCACCGGTTCGCATGACCTTGCTGCTGCCAAAAAAACCGCAGATATCCTTGGACTCTCGCTCACAACAAAAGAGATCAGCATGAATGAAATCAGAATGGCACTATGGGAAGTTCTGAAAATGATCCCAAGGGTCACACCTATGGATGTGGAAATCGCTCTCACCGGATACTTCATCACCCAACTTGCAAAAGAGACCGGAGCAAAACGCATCTTAACAGGTCAGGCAGCAGACGAACTCTTCGGGGGATATGCACGATATGGTCGTTCAAAGGACCTTCGGTCAGACCTTGCATCCGACTTTGTTCAGCTCTCTTTCCAGCGGGAACGTGACGCATCTGTCGCCTCGCATTTTGGTGTCTGGTATTCCCTGCCGTTCATGGATGAGCGTGTTGTCAAAGCATCACAGACTTTTTCTACGGAAGAGTTAGTCATGGATGACCTTCGAAAAATCGCTCTCCGCAAAGTTGCCGCACGGTATCTTCCTGAAGAGATCGCATGGAAACCGAAAAAAGCCATGCAGTATGGGAGCGGAATATCAGGGGCTCTTGGAAAAATCGCCAAAGCAGAAGGGTGTAAAGGATTTGGTGAACTCGTCAGGAAACTGACCGCGGAAAAAATATAACTATTTCCTCACCTAAAAATAAATCATGACAGATATATCCGAACTTGGTTTAAACAACTGGTCTGTCTTAGTCGGACTCATCATAGTATGCCTTATAATTATTATTATAATTTCACGGATCGAGACAAAATACAACAAAGGTCACCAGGATATCCTGCCTGAATTTTTCCCGGGCAATGCAGGATCAGGCAGTTCTTCAAAAGAAAACGACTACACGGAATTCGTCGTCGGACAGGTGTACCGTATGCAGGACGGGACCCTGGCAAAATACGCTGGGGATGGAAAGTTCTACAAAATAAAAAAATGATTTTTATCAAGGTGTAGTGGTGGTGTAAAGTTCAACAGAATTCCCATCGGAAAATAATCCTACCACTGATACTGAATATCCGCCGGATCCTATATTCGGAGGGATTTTATAATAAATAGATGTTCCCGGCTTATACGTTTGTGGAAGACTGACCGGTTCTGCCCAGACACCATTCAGATAAACTTCCAGTAATTTGAGATCATCGATATCTGCGCCGCTTATCAGCGTCACTTCTACCATGTCATTTCCGCATGGAGTTACCGTCATCCCAACTACTTTTACCACAAATGCCTCTCCTCCGATATAATTGACGAGAAAAAGGCTCACAACAAGGGTCAACGTAAACACGATAGCCAGCCCTAACATCAGCCCGATAACTGTTGAGCTAGGAAGATACTTGCCGGAATTATAATTCCGCGGGGGACGATTATCAGACGGCACTAAACCCATAATGGTTGTGGAATGGGATAAATATTGTTAATTATTTAGCTATATGAAGCCGTGAACTGCAGACAATTAAAAACGCAGATACGCATGATACAGTTTCCATACCTCTTATCATGAAAAAAAACCAATAATATTCTATGAAATGTCTTGTCACCGGAGGAGCCGGATTCATCGGTTCGCATTTGGTTGATTTACTTATCGCTGAAAAACATCAGGTCATCGTGATCGATTCGATGGTCGCCGGCAGAATGGAAAATATCGAAAAGAATCTTTCCAGGATCACATTCGTTCAGGCTGATCTGCTCGGAACAGGCTGGCAGAAATATTTTGCCGGGGTCGACAGAGTCTATCATGTAGCAGCCGATCCGGATGTACGCGGCTCTGCACGAAAATCCTATGAGGTGTACGAGAACAATGTCACCGTCACGGTCCGGGTTCTTGAAGCAATGAAGGAATATGATGTGAAGGAAATTGTTTTCACTTCAACATCAACGGTCTACGGAGAAGCTTCAGTTATCCCAACACCCGAGACGTATTCCCCTATGATCCCAATCTCGATTTACGGAGCAAGTAAACTTGCCTGTGAAGCAATGATCTCATCCTATGCTGCGACCTATGGATGGAAAGCCTGGGTCTATCGTTTCGCAAATATCGTCGGTGCACGCAGCACTCACGGGATCATCTATGATTTCGTCCAGAAACTCCGGGCAAATCCCAAAGAGCTGGAGATCCTGGGTGACGGGACGCAGAGCAAATCCTATCTTTCCGTGGAAAACTGTGTGAAGGCTATGGTTTTTGCGCCGGAAATTTCTCATGACACATTCAACTTCTTCAATATCGGCTCTGAAGACTGGGTCAATGTGAAGAGGATCGCAGAGCTCATTGTGGAAGAAATGGATCTGAAAAATGTGAAATTCAACTTCACCGGCGGTGATAGAGGATGGGTCGGGGATGTTCCTCTGATGAGACTTGGTATCGATAAGATCAAAACCTTTGGATGGAAGCCGGAGATCACTTCTGAAGAAAGCGTCAGAAGAGCGATCCGGGCAACTCTTGCAGAGTAAAAATTATTCTGCTTTTTTCTCTGCTCTCTTTTTCACATATTCCAGAACGATAAGAATCCCTGCGCCGACGATAAAGAAAGGAATACTGAATGTCTGCCATGTCATTGCAGGCATTGGTTCGGTAAGTGTGGTCGCGCCCAAAACGATCGGATACAGGGAGCCGATCAGCAGACCAATACAGAGATAGATCGTCTGCGAATGGAACCGGCAGAGACAATATCTCACTACTTTGACGATGAACATCAACCCGACGATCATACCGAAACCAAAGACGATCAATATCGGGACATATTCAAGCTGAAGATGGACAACTGCACTTACCGCAGAAATCAGCGGGATGTAGACCCCCATGATAAGAAGCATTGTAGACCCGGAAATTCCCGGAAGGACCATGACCGATACTGCGAGCACCGCTGCAATGAACAAAAAAAGATATAATCCGATAGAAATCTGCGTCAGATCTACCGAATTTGTCTGGTTGATCGGGTTAAAATAGAGGATCACCGGAATCAACGCCACACCGATCACGGTAAAAATGATATGAGGCAGATGCTCTTTCAGGCTTTCTTTTTCCTCCATGAAAATGATTGGAATCGAACAGATGGTCAGCCCGATAAACAGAGAACTTATTTCATAAATATAGGTATGGAACAGATTTGCAAGGATCACTGCGCATATGAGAAAGGTAACTCCCCACCCCAGACCAAGTTTCGCGAGGAAGGGAAAAGCAGCTTTTCTTTCTTCCTGTGTCCCCATAAAAAAATCATGGATCGAGGTAATGAACTTTTCGTAAAATCCGAGAAGGAATGCGATCGTCCCGCCTGATACCCCGGGTACACTGTCGGCAGTTGCCATGAAGACACCTTTAAAAAAATCCGCAAAAAATCCTTTTATGATATTCATAATCTTCATATTAATTGGACCCGCATCCCTTAATTAGAGTTCTGGCTATAGGCAGCCTCAACCGAGTAATTTATTCTGATAACGATCAGATAAATAAAGAAGATACTATGAAATATATTCTAATTTTAGCTGACGGGGCGGCAGATGAGCCTCTGCCGGAACTTGGCGGGAAAACACCTCTCGAAGTTGCAAATAAACCCAACATGGACAGGATCGCCCGTGAAGGTAGATGCGGGATGATGAAAACGGTGGATGATTCACTCGTTCCCGGTTCGGATGTCGCGAATATGTCGATCCTCGGTTACGACCCGATGAAGTATTACACGGGACGCGGAGCCCTTGAAGCGCTCAGTATGGGGATTCCCTTTAATGAAGGAGACCTCGCATACCGCTGTAACCTTGTTACGATCGAAAAGGGGAAGATGAAGGATTTTGCCGCAGGTCATATCTCCAGTGAAGAGGGAGCAGAATTATTCACCTCGCTTCAGGAGAAGATCCCGGAAGCAAAGTGGTATTCAGGCGTTTCCTACAGAAATGTCCTGATGCTGCCGAACGGAAAAGGATCCGATACGACCCCGCCTCACGATATATCCGATCAGGTCATCAACGACTATCTTCCAAAAGGAGAGGATGCGGAGCGTCTGATGAACTTTATCGTCAGAGCCGCAGACGTTTTCGAGAGACACCCGGTAAACAAAAAACGTATCGCTGCAGGGAAAAATCCGGCGACGACGATCTGGCCATGGAGCGGCGGCGCAAAACCGGCAATGCCGGCTTTCTCTGCTATGTATCACAAGAAGGGAGCGGTCATTTCAGCAGTCGACCTCCTGTTTGGTATCGCAAAATGCGCGGGGATGGAGATCATCAAGGTCCCCGGCGCAACGGGATATCTGGATACAAATTTCCTGGGCAAAGCAAAGGCAGCAGTTGACGCGGTCAAAGGCGATGTTGATTTTGTATATATGCATGTCGAAGCAACGGATGAAGCAGGTCACCTTGGAAGTATCGAGGAAAAAATAAAGGCAATTGAGCATCTCGATGAGGCCGTTGGTTATATTCTCGATAATTTTGACGGCTGCGTTATGCTGATGCCCGATCACCCGACGCCGATCGCAAAGAAAACCCACACGCATGATCCTGTCCCGTTCGCGATCCGCGGTCTCGGTGAACCTGACGATGTTCAGGTCTACACCGAAAAAGAGGTGCGTGAGAAGGGTTCTTACGGACTCATTCAGGCGGTCGACCTTCTGGACATGGTATTTAAGGAGTAGACGGATGCGGGAAGAAATCACAAACTTCATCCGGGATTTTGTGAAGGGTGCCCCGTATCTCAGAGAACCGCTCGTCGGGTTTGCCGACTGCAGATCGCCGATGTTTCCCGACTTGAAAAACGTCGTGATGCCGGGACATCTGATGCCGGAGGATATCCTCTCCGACCCAAAAATCATCATATCCTATTTTTTGCCGTTTCAAAAGGAGGTGGCACTTTCGAATGTCTCCGGACGATACGCCTCGAAGCGTTGGACCGAGTGTTATGTCGAGACGAACCGGCTGATCGCTTCCTTAAACGCTGCTTTGATCGATTATCTGAAGGATCGCGGATTTCGGGCAGCATATTCGGAGAATGCTGTACATCTGGACAACCAGACCCTGATGAGCTGCTGGTCGCAGCGGCACATTGCCGAGATCGCGGGTCTAGGGAAGTTCGGGCTGAATAATCTGCTGATCACCCGCGTCGGTTCGTGCGGCCGGTTCGGTTCCCTTGTAACGGATCTCCCTATTACGCCGGATGTGCCGGAGACGGAGGAGAGATGTTTGTATAAACTGAACGGCGGGTGTATGAAGTGCGTGAAAAACTGCCCGACGGGAGCATTGACTGAGGACAAGTTTGACCGTTGGGTCTGTTTTTCTTTGTGTCAGGAAAATGAGATGCGATACGGTGAAAATGACTGTGGGAAATGCGCCGTGGATATCCCGTGCGGGTTTTTGGGGTAGGGGTTTTCGTGTAAGGTATTCTTTGGAACTATGAGATATCCCACCGCGAATAATCGCGAATCTCCGCGAATCGCATTTT
>CAYSRP010000044.1:0-10828 GCA_964433475.1 uncultured Methanomicrobiales archaeon | reverse complement strand
CGGAAATTTTCCAGAGACGTGCAGGATGCCTGATCATATAAAAAAGATGAATGGGATTATTCTGCTGCAGGTTCTTCAGCAGCTTCGACCGGTTCTTCGGTCTTCACATTGGGGCGCGGAAAGGATTCCACGAATTTGACGTTCTCAATCTTAGGGAAAATTGCGAATGCTTCCTGGGAAATCATGTACTGGGTCATAAGCCAGTTCTGATTGTACATTGCCATCATTGCAGGGACTTCGATTGAGACAAATGACTCCTCAGATGCATCGACTTTCATCTCATGACCGGTAAGAAGTCTGGTGATTCCAGTGAGTTTCTCTGCGTCGTCTTCAACGATGCCGTCGATTGTATAAACATATGTTACTTCCTGACCTGCAAGCGGGTGGTTGAAATCGACGATGAATCTGCTGCCGATCTTATTAATGACAACACCCTCACGTCCCTCGATGGTGACACGCTCGTAAAGTTCGGGTTTCTTCTGGAAAGACTTTTTATCGATCGCTTTCATTTCCTCGTTCTTGTGCTCGCCGAATGCTTTTTCAGGCGGGATAACAATGGTGTATTCCTGACCAATTTCCTTACCTGTTAGTTCCTCGTCGAGTCCTGCGAGAAGGTGTCCTGCACCAACTTTAACGACTGAAGGGCCATAGATTGCGTTTTCACGGAAAATCTTCGCATTCTTTGCAACTTCAGCGTCGGTTGTATCGAAGGCAACGCCGTTTACCGATCCGGTGTAGCTGAGTTTAATATATGTACCATTTTCGATAGCCATACGAATTCTCTAATATATCTGATCTCATTGCTTATGATAGTTGGGGATTGTAATGGAACTGAAAAATGGGAAAAAATTAGATCCTGGTATAGGTATCGCCGTACTGATCCGTCAGGGTTTTTGCATCTGCAGACAGGGTGTGCGGGTAGACCGTGCTCGTATCCGTCGAGTAAGCAAAGACGTATGTGCCGTCGGAATTGCCCCAGTAGATGTCAAGTCCCTCTGCACTGGTCGAGCCTGCCTTTGCCAGCATAGCGGTTCCGGTGTTATCAGCGTTAAGTACATAGATTATGTAGAGTTCTTCGCCATCTACGGTATAGGATTGTGTGCTCTGCCAGGTACCGACGATCGGGTCGATGGTGCTCCCGTTCGTGGTGTTTGTTGCAGTTGTTTCCGGTGTTATGCATCCGGCACAGGCAACAATCAGGATGGCAAGACATCCCAGTAATACTATCTGTTTTTTCATGTAAAGTTTATTTGACATTAATTGTATAAATATTTCCCGCATCATAAGCAAATGCTTATGCCTGTTCCTCGTGAAAATAGTATTTCAATGGCTCTTGAGATAGAAATAAAAGTGAAAGTTCCCTCCCTGAATTTCATCAGAGAGAATCTTCTAAAAAACGGTGCGACGCTTATCGCCGACCAGGATGAACATGACCTCTATTACAATGCTCCTGACAGGGATTTTGCTGTGACAGATGAGGCACTCAGGATCAGGTATCTGGCAAACCAGACCTGCGGCAAAGAGATGCCCCCAAACGTGACCTACAAGGGTCCGAAAGTAGGTCGCGAGGGGTTCAAGTCGAGAGAGGAGATCATCGTTGATCTTTCATCTGCGGAAGATTATTGTCTGATCCTTGAGCGACTCGGTTTTCATCTGACCGCGGAGGTCGTCAAACACCGTGAGATGTACCAGTGTACAGATGCGATCGTGACACTCGATAATTTACCCGGCGTCGGTACGTTTTCGGAGATCGAGGCATCATTTGCTCTTTCAGAGGATGAAGCGATTTCTGTCATAAATAAAACAGCAGAGATGGCGGGGATCAAGGGAGAACGGCTGACAAAATCTTATCTGGAAATTATGTTGGATTCCCGGAAGAAAATTTAAAAAATATTTTTATTTAGTGTACATACTTTTTTAGTCCGCAGAATTACGCAGGACGTTCATCCCTGACCAAAGAAAAAATAGAATACACACAAAAAATAGATGATGGATATTACTCAGCAATGATGTTCTTCGCGTCACGGCTGTTTTTCAGAACGATTAATGGTTCATCCTCATCATCTTTAAGGGTGATGAGTGCATAATTCCCTTCTGACGCAGGTCCGGGATTCACGCAGATCCTGTGTTCCAGTTCGGCAATGCCCTTCTGCTCATGCATATGCCCGCAGCAGATGATGTCGAACTCTTTCACGATTTTTGCAATTGGGACTGCTCCAACATGTACGTCCGGTCCTATCTCATCCAACACTCCATAGGGGGGTGCGTGGGACACAAGAATATTCCACCGGTTTTTGTTCGTTTTGGCAACGACCTCCTTTGCGATCACGTCCAGTTCCTCATCGGTGTATTCGAACGGTGTTCCAAAGGGTGTTGTATTCGAGCCGCCAATGCCTGAGATGGTGATTTTTCCGATATCGATACTTTTTTTGTGGATCGAGATCGCATCTGAAGCCTCGAAGACCGGAAGGATCTCACGCTTGTCGCAGTTTCCCGGAATCACAAACGTCGGTGCGGGAATATCCTCCATGAAGGGAATCACTCCGTCCAGCGAATCACCAAGGTCGATAACATCCCCGCCGATCAGCACATAATCCGGATCTTCTATATTGAATATGTCTGAGACGATATCGAACTTTCCGTGTATGTCAGTGATGAATACAATGTCAGTCATTTGATGTTATATTTCCCGTCATAGGATATGAACTTTGCAAATTGTTTTTTTCATTTTCCGGTCTTGTGTTTTTATCATATTGCAGAACAAAACTACCAGCATACTATGGAAGATACGTATCTGTACCACCCGGCAGAGTTTCCCGAACCACCGGTGAAGGTAAACCACATTACAGCAACGTTCGATATCACCGAGGAGCAGGTTATTGTCTCCGCAGAGACCACGTTCACTGTCCTTGCGGATCAATTGACGGAACTTGTTCTCAATGCAAAAAATCTTGAAATAGAGTATATCCGTCAGAATGCACGCAAGTTACCCTATACCTATGAAAATAATCTGATCACTGTCAGACTTCAGCATTCTCTTTCAAAAGGAGCGGGATTCAAAATTGTGACACGTACCACCTGTCACCCAACGGCAAATATTCTCGAAGGGATCTACTTTGATGTAACGCCGTCTGGTCTCCCTCGGACCATGATTACCCAGTGTCAGCAGTGGGGATTCCAGAGAATGGTTCCCTGCATCGACGACATGCGGGCGAAGTGTACCTGGACGACGACGATCATTGCCGACAGCAGGTACACGAATCTCATTTCGAACGGGAATGTAGTCCGGGAACGGACGCGTTACAACGATAAACGCGACACCATTACGTATCAGAATGACGAGCCGATGCCTCCGTATCTATTCTTCCTCGGTGTAGGTACGTGGGACACGTTCTTCCGTGACTTCATCTATCCCGATGGCAAACATCTTCGGCTCGAGATGCTCGCACCTGTAGGTTCAAATGAAATCTATGCGAAAGCCGGTCTTGAAATCATGGCTGACAGCATACTCTGGACCTATCTTTTTACCGGACCGGAACGGTATGATTCCATTGATACGAGAAATGAGATATATCGTCTCTGTAAAGTTAGAGACTCACTTCTCATGAAGGCAAAGCCCGGGGAGTTGGAGGAGACTATTGCCCCGGTCCAGCGGCAGATTTTCAATCTGGCAAAGAATCTTGCATGCGGATATCAATATCCGTACGAAGTCTATCGGGAGATTGCTATGCAGAACTCGGATTTCGGCGGGATGGAGAACACCGGCAACACGACGATTATCGCGAGCCGGATCATGCCGGGTCCTGAAATCACGGATGCATCGTATGAGTATCTTATTGGTGTCAAGCAGCACGAGTTTTATCACAATCTGAACGGCTCTAGTGTTACAGGCGACACACCATTCTCCATCTGGCTGAATGAAGCGGTCACCGTCATGATGGAAGATGACTACATCGCATTCCTCTTTGGGAAGGATTACGTCCGACTTCAGAACATGATCCAGATGTACACGCCCGGCGTTGGCACGTTCTCTCTGGACACCGGGGTGGTTGCGATGCCGATTGAGCCGTCCGGTTTCAACGATCCGAATGACCTGATCAGTTCAGTGACATATGTAAAGGCTCCCGAATTCACCCGCATGATAGAGACGATGATCGGCAAACCTGCTTTTGCCTGGGCTCTTGATTTGTATCATAAACGCTTCGCCGGGAAGAATGCCTCACCACGCGACTGGTTGCATGCGATGGAGGATGTAGCACACATCGATCTTTCCTTCATGGCAGACCGTTGGCTGAAGCAGACGGGATATCCCATTGTTTCTGCATCGGCAACGTATGATGCCGAAAATGAATGTGCTGAAATTACTGTCTCGCAGAAAGTTCCCGAAGGATTACTTCCCTGGATTTTTCCGTTTACCGGTCGCCTCATCAGTAACAAGTGTGTGGTCATTGCTGAATTCATGAAAAAAGTCGACGCAGATACTATGACGTTCAAAGTGCCGTGTCCGGAACCGTTCGCTTTTGCTATCTGGAATCTGAATCACGCTGCATATCTGCAGATGGAGAGAACTGCGCCGGATGATGAACTATATCTGGAACTTAAATACAGCCCCGCGATAGTGGCAAAATTTCTGACGCACTGCACGTTGTTCGAACGGGAAATGGTAAGGCTCTGCCGTGATGAAAATGCTCTTCCGACAAAGCGTTTGATCGATGAGTTTGTAAATGAACTTTCCAATACTGCTGAGATGGACAATGTCGGTGCTCTTGCCCTGACGCTTTTTGAGTCGGTGAACGACCCGGAGTTTTCGCATTCCTACACGAAGCTCTACAACGCCAAGATGAGGTTTATGACCGCGGTCGCCGCTTCACATACGGGAATGCTGAAAGCACTTCTTCCGGCGTATTCTCTGACCCCTGCAAAGAATCCTGCTCCATCGGAACTTGCACGGATATTCAAGGCACGGAGTGTGAAGAACATGATTCTGCGGCTCCTTGCAACACTTGATACGCCGGAGATCCACTCGATGCTGAAGGAGCATTATATGAACGCGATTTGTTCAACAGACCGTATGAATGCGTATACACTGTATCTTTCGAGCAGTGCTCCGGACCGTATGGAAATGTTGCAGATGGAAATGAATCGCTCAAAGGATAATCCGGTTGCTTTTGAAAATTTCATCTCGGCAACATCTGGAACATGTTCTCCCGACACGGTACTTTATCTGAAGACCATCGAGGCATCCGAGTATTTCCATGCAGAACAGTCGGGAGAGAGCCGCTCGCTCTATCTCAGATTTGCAGAAAACAGAAAATTATCACTGGAGACTACAACGGGTCGTGCATTCCTTGAAAGTTCACTTCTGCGCCTAGCAAGAATAAATGAATACAATACCACGGGAATGCTCTCGGTCTTCTCCCATATGGACTCGTATGCAGACGATGTTCGTGAGCCGCTTGTGAAAATTCTTAAAAATCTGCGTGATACGGTCCCGGAGTCAAAAGCCCCGGCGGTTCATCGGACTGTGTGTCAGATACTTACGCAAAGCAAATGCGGGAAAACAGAACGTCTATAATTTTCAACTTATTTTTTCAGTGATTTTATCCAGTCTATCCACTCACCGAAATGCGGGCATTCCTCACACATTGTTTCAAGTCCGATATCCAGGGCAACCGTTGCCCCGTCTGTTGGTTTCTGATATCCAGGATACACCTTCTTTATTCTCTTTGAAGGTGCGGTTTTCTCCCCTCCATCAATCTCTTCCGGCAGAAAATATTTGCGGAGTTTTGCCAGTTCATGTACCTGTTGCGGATTCATCCCGCATAATGCAAATGCCGAAGGTTTTGAAAACAGCAGCGTTTCGAACTCATGCAGGATAATGTTCGGACGAAAATTTTCTCTGTTGATATCTGCCCCAAACGCAGCCTCCAGACTGCGCACCTTTTCCAGCGGCGATCCGTATTCCAGAGGATAATATTCCGGAATCGACGGATACTTATAGTAATCATACATTGTCGTCACGTATGCCCCGGAATATTTACACAACGTCAGGACATCATTTCGTATTTTTTCATATGATGATCCTCCCCCGCGTCTTATCGTGCCTTTTGGTCCCACTGACGTTCTTACCATGACAGGTCGGAGATTGATACCCATCAGGGAAAATGGTTTCATCATCAGCCGTTTAATAAAAACTTCTTCGGTATACCCTTCACAGGAAATGTAAAGAGTTACCATTTTTATTGTGGTCTCCCGCCGAAGATGTTCTTTTCCCAGAGTTCCCCAAGTGAATAATCTTGGGCGATCCAGGTCTGAAGTTCCTCGTCATCCTCAAGTCTGTGGAAATTCGAGGCATCATCCTTCCAGTCGACGATGATGATGTCCTTTGTTTCAAACTCGCTCAGGAAAAGAGCAGATTGTGTGGAGACAATGATCTGCTTGTCGATTGCGACGGATTTGATGAGGGCCGCCAGAAGTGCGATCGCATATGGGTGGAGGCCGATTTCCGGCTCCTCGATAAGAATCGTCTCCGGTATATTTTCTGTGGGCTGCAGAAGAAGCGTTGCAAGGCAGATGTAACGAAGTGTTCCATCGGACATATCGGATGCTTTGAACAGTCTCTCGCTATGGGTAGAACGCCATTCAAGTTCTATCCGGTCCGGGTTTTCCGGTTTTGGACGGAGCTGGAAATCGTCGAAGAACGGTGCTGCCAGTTGGATAACTTTTCTGATTCTCTGATAATTATTCGGGGAGAGCATTTTCATCATGAATAGGTATGCAGCAAGATTGCTCCCGTCCTGATTCAGTGCCATATTGTCGTTGATATTGTTGATCTGTTTGACTTTTGCCGTGTCACTCGTATCATGAAAATGATAGATTTTCCACTGGTGAACATGTGCCAGCACATATTCATCGATATGTGTTCCGGTACCGGACTCATAACGCGATTCCAGATGTCCCGTGCCGAGAGAACGTTTCTCATTCAGCATATTCCACGAGAACCATTCATCTTCAAACATCAACTGGTTGTCTCTGGTCGGTTTAAGATCGAATCCGTATCCGTTATTACCAAAGTAGATGCCCACACTGAGTTTTTCGGTCTCCTTTCTGCCATACCAGAGAAGAGCATCCGGTCCTCCATTGTAGGTGACATAATTCTGCAGACGTTTTTCAAAGATCTGCTGGATCATACTGAATACCGAGATGAAATTTGATTTACCCGCACCGTTCGCTCCTATTAAAATATTGATGCCGCGAAGTTGGAGATTGCAGGATTTAATGGAACGAAATCCCTGAATGGAAATCCGGTCTATCTGTGAACCAGGTGGTGTCTGTTTCATATGTTTAGCTTTTGCTCACATGTGTGATAATGCTATCTTTACCGCTAATATGAGTGCTACTTCTGTATCGATTATTGGGCTGTTTGGTAGTGAGACGAGAAAAATAATCCGGAGAAGAACTCTATGATTCTCACTCAACTCATTTTTTCAAAATAACTGTGTTTTTCTATTCCATAGTAATGGAAAGATATTATAAGCTTCTCTTTCAATAAAATTATAGTATGGTTTCAGTAACAATTCCTATAGAACTTCTGTATGGAATGTACTGGATTGTCGGGTCGATCCTTACATTGGAACTTCTTTTCGTCCCGTTACGGAAAAAGCAGATATCGTGGATGATTTCCGGTATGCTGATTCCTTTTGTGCAGGTGATCTGTATCTATTTTGCCTATGATTATGTTTCTACGATCATCTATCCGTTTTTCTGGATGATAGGTCTCATCACATCTTTCCTGGTACTTTATCTTCCAATGAAGCAGAAAAAAATCAGTTGGATAATATTCAGTTTCCTCATCCCGTCCGTTTTGCTGCTGATCGTGTATCTGATATTTGCAGTATCAGTACCGAGTCTGCTGTAACTCCTTCAAATTTTATTGACTAACCGGTATCCTGATCACGGTTTTCATTTTACTCATGTCTGTTTTTCCCGGATCAGATAGGTATATTTTGTGGTGATGACGGACATCGCTGAGGTCGTTTTTCAAACCGTTTTCTTTGATGAACTGTTCCATTTTTTCCACAGTTTTATTTTCATCATCGAATGGTCCCGTATGCATACACTGCCCGCAGACTCCTTCGTCGAATATTTCGTGCCGTGCCATCTTTGTGTCGAGATGCTTTTTCATCTCAACTTTCCTGCATGCCCACTGGGACACTTCCCGGGTTACAAATTTCGGCAGGCGGAGCATGGCTGTCCAGCAGAATTTTTCTTTGTGGGCCGAATCATTCACAGCTTTCCTCTCTCCAGCCACCAGAGTCCTTCAAGCGGTGGAACGACGTATTCTTAATACCCTGTTGGACCGTTACTACCTTTTTTGCTCATTTTGATAGTGTAAGATAATGAGTCGAGTAATCCAACAAAACGGGAGAACTCCCTGCCCGCGTCATTTGGGTTTCCTTTACTGTTCACCATAATGAATGTCATTGATGGGACCCGAATTTTTGCGGGTGTGTTTTTCAGCTGATACAGCTTCTTATCAGTCTTTTTGAAATTTACTTTGTCCATATAATTCCTGTAACGTTTAATAATTTATACGCGTGGGCGTCCTGCAGCATGCAGAATAGAAGGACAAGTTAATTCAGGAAAACGGACAATCATATTACTATGAAGATTCTCTTCGTTATTGCATCAGACCGTTTCCTGGATATGGGATATGTTGTTCCCAAAAAATTACTTGAAGAAAAAGGTGTTGAATGTATAACCGCATCAACGGTCCATGGAACCTGTTATGGAATACACGGAGAAATCGTCCAGTCCGATCTCACCATTGATGAAGTTAATCCGGCAGACTATGATGGCGTTATCCTCATTGGGGGTATTGGTTGTCAGGATGAACTCTGGAGAAACGATAAACTTACCGATCTCGTGAATAAAATCGGTGTTGCCGAAAAACTTACGGCAGCTATCTGTCTGGCAGTACCGGTCCTTGGGGAAGCAGGACTCCTCAGAGGTAAAAAAGCAACCTGTCTCGATACACCGGCATCACTTCGTCTCCTCACCCTTGATAAAGCAATAATTGTTCCCGATAAAATTGTCATCGACGGTAACGTTGTTACTGCAAAATCTCCCACTGATGCTGAAGAATTTGGACGTGCCATAGTCTCAGTTCTCCTTTGAATAACATGACCGACGACCCTGCAGCAGCAACCAAGAATATCTCCGTCGGGATGGAGCTCTTCAATGCCGAAAAATATGCCGAAGTAATATCATTTGCATCCGGCACCAGTGACCCGACTCTGCTTTTGCTCGCTGCACGGAGTTACACTCACATAGGTCAGTACGACACTGCCGAATCCCTCTTACGTGATCTCATCCGTCTCATGCCGGGATCGTCATATCTGCATAGCTATCTGGGGCTCGTTCTTGAACACTCGAACCGGAATGCCGCCGGAGAAGAATACTCAACTGCGTTGATCCTCGATCCGGACAACAAATCCGCGCTCAGAAGCTACGCAATGCTTCTTCTTGATAAAGAAGATCTTCGCGGTGCGATCCCTCTTCTCCGTGCCCTCGTCCGCCTCGAAAATAATGCTGACGACGTGAGAAAACTCATGCAGGTCCTGACGAGAGTCGGCGAACCGAAAGAGGCCATTGCTCTGCATATTCAAAACTTTGGCGATGATACGTTCAGTCATGAATATGTTGACGCACTTTATGCTGCGAAGGAATATAAAAAGGCGATGAGCCTCTCGCTCCGTGCTTGGAACACAGTGAAGGACATTGTCTATCTGCGGCAGAGTCTCGAGGCACTTGCGGCACTTGATTCGACCGGTGCAGAAAATGCCTACCGGTCTGCTCTCGACAGTCTTGAAGAAGCAAATCTTACTGACGAGACGGTTCAGCAGATTTTGTTCTCTTTTGTTCTCCTCGAAAAACTTCTCGGGAATTATTCCTCCGCGAAATATGAACTTGGCGAACTTCTGAAAATCAAGAAAGATCCTGTCTATCGTCTGCTTCAGGCTGAACTTGAGAGCCGCCTTGAAAATGGAGATGAGGCGAACACTATCTACCGTGAACTGATTACGGAACTATGTTCTGCCGAAGAGAACGACTACCTCATGCAGGAACTTGTCCTTTCAAAATTCGTCGCCTTTCTCTCCGGGGTCCGGTCGAAGGAGGAGGTTGCGGGAATTATCAGTGTCATCCTTTCACCATATCCGACGGCAGTATGCCTGTCGGCTATCGGCAAAGCGTATGAGGATGCCGGATCGGCGTCCCAGGCAAGAGACTGGTATTATCGTGCATACCGTGCGGACTTTGTTTACGGAGGGGTCGCATACGCAGCATTTTTGAAACGCTCTGGGAACGAACGTGAATGCGAAACGACCATACGCTACATGCTGACCAATGCAAAGCAGATCTCAGACATCGAACGTGTTGCAGATGCCGTTTTCAATGGTGAGGAAGAAATCTACAAAATCGTCAAAGCGAAGGATATGGTCATCAAGAAGCTCAGCGGGGTGACTGAAAAACTCTCGTCGAATGGGAAGGAAATGCTCTCTGCTGGATATCTTTATTCTGCGATCGATGCTTTGGTGAGGCAGGACTATGAAACCTGCAAATGGTGTTGTCTTGCCGGGATTGATGTCCTCCCATGCTACCCGGAAAAAATCAGTGTAGGGGATTTCATGGATGTCCTCTCAAGTCTTAAGGGGCGGGCACTTGCCGAAAGACCGGTCATTGTTGATAAATCTTCAGAGTCGGAAGACAAGGAGCCGGAAGAAGAAAGTCAGGATCTCTCGTTTCTTGACGAGCGTGAGACCTCGGT
>CAYSRP010000043.1:5201-11299 GCA_964433475.1 uncultured Methanomicrobiales archaeon | reverse complement strand
AAGAAGTAGCGTTTCCGGTTTGGAACCGAGGTCTGGTGTTCATGGTAGTCTTTCATGTAACCAAGAGAGTAAACACAAATCAGCGTACCTATGATACCAATGATCAGAATCATGACGACAGTGAGGTTGTTTACCACAAACTCCTGCGTCCCGCCGATTTGGTCAATGCCAAAATACTCAAGGAACGAAAGTAAGACAAACTGAATTACAGCGAGAATCAACGGGAGCACTTTCTTGTATTTTATGGAGAGCCCGATAATTATGAGAGAGATTACAATTTCGATGATGAACAAAATCGTGTTCATCCATGCGGCATTCTCAATCGTTACATATATTGGAGAGAGCCAGGCATTCCAAGCAAGGAAGAGCGAGGTCCCGATTATGACGACAGAGGTTATGCCTACAAGTACGTTTCTGATGATATCGGGTTTGAATACTGCAAGAAGTAGTGCAGCACAAACCGGGACAAGCAGCAAAACGAGTATGGCAATGAAATCCGGTGAGTACATAAATATCACTTGATGAAAGTATGGACATTCAACATTATTAATCATTTCAATTGGACCAGGTGAGATATCCGATAGTAATGCATGGAACAATCCAAAATTGAAAAAATATACAAAAAAATATTTCAAATTATTTAAATGACAATAATAATCTTATTCCCATAGACTAAATTAGATACAAACACGAAGATTCTCATCATTAAAGATCCTGACCAAATATCTGCATTACCCCAGAACCTTAGCAATCTATCAGTGTCGCACAATACTGAAAAAGAAGGAATCATGTTATTTGAACCAAGAGGATGTAAGGCGAATTACAACAGATACCGAAAAACTGAGACTCAAACGCTTAAAGTAAAGCGCGTTGCATAAACACAAATACATTATCAGGGGATATTAAAAAAAGAATAATGGATTATTCAGACATCAGGAACAAATTTCGTTCCGTAGTGAATAACACCATCCGGACCCTCGCGATCCAGTACGCGGAACACCGACGTGACCGGCATACCGATATAGACCTCGTCGGGTTCGCAGATGACGTGCGAGGTAACACGTGTCCCCTCTTCTAATTCAATGATAGCGAGAACATATGGTTTCAAATCAAAGTATTGATCATTTGCAGAGTGAATGACCGAATAGGTCATAACCTTTCCTTTACCCGAACATTGATAGGGAACGATTTTTCCATCCCTGCGGCAGTGAGGACAAAGGGCCCTTGGCGGGAAAAACACTGCACCGCATGTCTCGCATTTTGTACCGACCAGATTGTATCTCTGGGGAATTTCTCTCCAGAATCGTGCTACTGTCATTTACACTCTCCCGAAAAGATGAGAAACAACCGTTGCACCGGTTCCTCCAACATTCTGCGTCATACCAATCTCTGCTCCTTCTACCTGGCGTCTGCCGGCTTCACCACGAAGCTGCTGAACGACTTCCCATATCTGCTTGATACCGGTTGCACCAACGGGATGACCGCATGCCTTCAGACCGCCCGAGGTATTGACAGGAAGTTTTCCGCCAAGCTGGGTCTGACCCTCTTCAGTGAATTTCCCGGCAGTTCCCTTCGGAACAAATCCAAGATCCTCGATTGCACAAAGTTCTGCAATCGTGAAACAATCGTGGACCTCCACGAAGTCAACATCTTTCCGTTCAAGTTTTGCCTGACGAAATGCCGAGTTTCCTGCCGCAACCGTCGCACCAAGCGTTGAAAAGTCAGGGCGATCGTGCAGTGCAATCGTGTCGCCGGCCTGAGCCGAGGCGAGGACCTTAATCGGTGTGTCGGTAAATTCACGTGCTCTGTCCAAGGGGCATACGATAACCGCGGCAGCTCCATCAGAAACAGGGGAACAGTCAAAAAGCCTCAGAGGGGAGGCAACCAGGGTCGAATTCATCACTGTCGAGAGAGTGATTTCGTTCTGGAACTGGGCATACGGATTTCTCGCTCCGTGATAATGGTTTTTGACGGCAACCTGTGCAAGTTGTTCACGGGTCAGCCCATACTTGTGGATATAGTCACATGCAATCATCGCATAGAGACCGGGGAACGTTGCTCCTGCAAAACTTTCCCACTCTCTGTCGGCAGCTCCGGCTAAAACATCCGTTGCATCGCCGACATCGGTCATCTTCTCAACTCCTGCTGCAACGACAACATCGGACATTCCGGAAGAAACTGCTGCTACTGCCTGCCGGAATGCAAGACCTCCTGATGCACATGCTGCCTCGACACGGGTCGCGGGAATATGCAGATCTCCTCCGAGTCCGACATAATCTGCAACTAGTGCCCCAACATGTTCCTGACCGATAAACCGTCCTGCGGACATGGATCCGACAAACATTGCATCAATCTGTTCACCAGTAACATTTGCATCCTCGATTGCGGAGATTCCTGCTTCTGTACAGAGATCACGTAAAGACGTGGTCCATCTTTCACCGAATCTTGTGATCCCGGCACCAATTATTGCTACATCTCTCATGATTCACCTCACATCCGGATCTTGCCCTTGTGGCGGGCATATACCGCATAGTCAAGATACGTCTTTGTGTTAAGCATCTTCTGAACAGAAGGACCGCGTGACCTGTCGATTTTGTCCAAAATTGCATCTGTTATAGTAATGTCGAACGCATCGGAACCTGCACCGCTGCCGTAGCTCGTAACAAAAACCCGGTCACC
This sequence comes from uncultured Methanomicrobiales archaeon, assembly GCA_964433475.1. Taxonomy (GTDB): domain Archaea; phylum Halobacteriota; class Methanomicrobia; order Methanomicrobiales; family Methanocorpusculaceae; genus Methanocorpusculum. The sequence continues at coordinate 8,620 of CAYSRP010000043.1, read as the reverse complement.
GGGTTTTGCAACATCAAGAATTGCTGCAAGTCCAAGAGGGACGGCACCACTGTAGGTATTCCCAAGAGAAGGAACCAACAGTCCTGCTTTGATCTGTTCAGGAGTGAAGCCTAACATTTTTGCGGCTTTCTGAGGGAACTTCGCGTTCGGCTGGTGGAAAACAGCGTACGTATAATCCGAAGGTTTTGTTCCGCGCTGTTCCATCATCATCTTTGCAGCACTAAGAACGTGCTTAAAGTATCCAGGATCACCAGAGAATCTGCCCCCGTGCTTTGGATAGGTCTCCCCTTCACGCCGCCAGAAGTCGGGCGTGTCGGTAGAGAAGGAGCAGGTATCATTGATAACTGCTATCGGATCATCATTTCCGATTAAGAAAGCAGCTCCTCCTGCGGCTGCAGTATACTCAAGGGCATCGCCCGGAGCTCCCTGCGCAGTATCCGAACCGATTGCCAGAGCATATTTCATCATTCCTGATGAAACCAGTCCCATCGCGGTTTGAATTGCGGCGGTTCCTGCCTTACAGGCAAACTCGTAATCCGCAGCGGTCATGACCGGAGTTGCACCGATTGCCTCACCGACGGTAACAGCCGTTGGTTTTACGGCATACGGGTGTGACTCGGATCCAACATACACAGCCTTGATTTCTGCAGGGTCAACAGGACGCCTTAGAAGTGCTGTACGGGCAGCCTCGACTGAAAAAGTAGCTGCATTCTCATCATAATCTGGAACGGCTTTTTCAAAAACACCAAGACCACCGGTAATTTCCGCGGAGTTTGCTCCCCAGACACGGGCAATTTCTTCGACTTTAATTCTGTAACGGGGGATATATGCCCCGTATGTGATTATTCCTACCATTGGGTTTTCCTTAAACGTGTAACGAGATCCTGAACTTCAAGGGGCGTACAAAGAACAGTAATGTGATCTTTTTCTGCAAGCTGTTTGACAAGAGGGTGAACGTGCTCCGCATCTATCCCCTGAAGGATCACATACGGAGGTTTAAATGGAGTTACACGAATTGCGATCATGGGTGATTTTCCTGTTGAAATATCTGTGAAAATCAGTGCACGCTCCGTACTCCAGCCATAAATGCGGTTGAACTCATTGGGTGAAAGATTCAAAATCGCATTTGGACTGTTTACAACTGTGTATCCGAAAATCTGAGAATTCAACTCTCCGCATATGAGTTGACATTCAATAAGATCCGACAACTCTTTGATTGGAATAGATGTGGCAAAATCATGAATATCATAAATGACCTCATCATCATAATCCGAGAACAGGAGTTTGCCGTACTTTTTGATGTACATCCCCCCATTTTCCTCATCAATTTTCAGAAGCGAGTCAACGATTTTACCAACAACACCAGTTCCCGGACTTTTTCTCCGCCCACTTTCGTAATCACTAATTACTGAGGGAGAAACACCTAAATGATCGGCGAGTATGCCCGGAGCTATCTGAAAACTTGTACGCCATTTTTTCAGAGCTTTTCCGGGAGAATCCGAGAGGGTGATTTCGCCTGCCATCTTTTCAGCAAGCTGTTGGCGAAGTACCGGCTTCATACCTACGTGTATTTCGTTGCTTACATAATAACTTGGTTGTCGAATTCGTCAATTTGCGAAATCAACCGATACTAACTCATAAATATATATCAATCCAACGTTGAGTATTATGTCGTTAATAGATGCTGAGGATACAGTATGTCTGCGGCGTATTGCCCTTATGGGAGGTTGTAAAGGACCAGTCCGTCTTTCCACACAAACACTGGGAGACCAGCTTGGGATCAGCCAGCAGACTGCATCCCGCAGACTTCAGTCACTCGAAAAAACTCAGATGATTTCGCGAACCGCAGAATCTACGGGTCAGTTTGTTCTCGTGACAAAAGCCGGCGAGGAACATCTCCGCCGCGAGTATGCCGAATACAGTAAAATATTCAAACAGAAAAATGAGCAGTACGTTCTTACAGGAACTGTTACCTCAGGAGTTGGTGAAGGAAGATACTATATGTCCATTCCACATTATCAGGAGCAGTTCGAAAAACTCTGTGGATTCATACCCTATCCCGGAACGCTCAATGTAAAACTCAACCCGCAAAGTGTACTGGTGAGAAAACGCATGGATGCCCTTGAATGGACAATCGTCCCCGGATTCAAAGATGAACACAGAATGTTTGGCGAGGCACGCTGCATCAAATGTGCCATATCTGGGATCCCATGTGCGATTGTCGTCCCGGGTAGAACACACCACCCCGATGAAATCATCGAAGTGATCTCCGGAACACAACTTCGTAACATTCTTAATCTCGAAGAAAACGGTGAAGTCGAGATAGTGATCGGATAAAAAAATCTTTTTTTTAGATATTTTTAGTCGTAGGAGAAAAGATCTTCGACTGTGGTATGAAAATACCGGGAAATCTTAAATGCAAGATCCAATGACGGATCATACTTTCCCTTCTCGATAGCAAGAATCGTCTGGCGGGTCACGCCAAGTTCTTTTGCAAGAGCATCCTGCGTCAGATTATTCATTGCCCGATACACTTTTATTTTATTCTTCATCGTCATCCCATTCCCCAAATTTATGGGCGTAATAGAACTGGAACCCGATATAAATGAATAGGACTATTACAAGGAGAACAATCTGCATAACTGCAAATAATCCTAATACTGAAATTGGAATCATTTCCGGTGGTACGGGGAAATATGGTACAGATGCATAACCTTCCGGAAAGAGCATTGGATTCAGAGAACGATTGTAGGTCAGCGTATGGAATCCAAGAGAATCACTGAATACATAGACGACCATTCCAAGATTGACTGTAACAAACAAAACAGCAGCAGTTTTGATTGTTGCAGATGCGGTTTTCATTTCAATCAGAATAGAACGTTCATCCTGAACAATATCGGTAATACGCCTTTTCAGAACGAAGAGGAGAACAGCCTCAATCAAAAATGAAACCGCAATAATTACCGGATTTGACAACAGGATAGAGAGCCAGAACAAAAACAGGAGTGATATAGCAAAAAGACCACATATAATATAGAAGGTATTTTTTTTCATAGGGTTATCTTACAATATGTTAATTGAAGAGTATAATGATTTGCAAAAGAAAAACTCTGCCCCTGGTGTGTGGAAGGGGCAGAATTTTATATATGGTGGTATGAGAAAAATCTGATTTAGTTTTTCTATTTTGTGTGTGTGCTGAAGATGAGGTGATATGCCTGGATCTCCAACATAGAATTTTTTCACATCAGAAAATATATAGTTTCTTATTTAGTCTTGTCTAATGGAAAAGAGGGGGAAAAACATGCAAAAAATAAACAGTCCCAAACCCGCCATGGTGGTATGGTGGTATGTTGACGGGGTTTGGGGCTGTACGGGTGTTGGTGGTGTATGAAAAAAATCTGATTCTGCTTTCTGTGTTT
>CAYSRP010000043.1:0-5101 GCA_964433475.1 uncultured Methanomicrobiales archaeon | reverse complement strand
CGGAAGAACTAAAAAAAAATGGTTGGGAAAAACCTGACATCATCCTCGTATCAGCCGATGCATATGTTGACCACCCCTCGTTTGCGACCGCGCTTATCGGGAGAACACTTGTCAATGCAGGATTTTCCGTTGCCATCATAAGTCAGCCTGACTGGAAAAACCGGGAAGGAACTGATTTCAAACAATTTGGGAAACCAAATTTATTCTTTGCAGTTCTTCCCGGAGCTGTTGATCCTATGGTGAGTGCCTACACCCCGGCACTCAGACGCCGGCATGACGATGCATATTCTCCCGGCGGGAAAACCACGCGCCCGGATAAAACTACTATCGTTTATACAAACACCCTCCACCGTTTATTCAAAGATACCCCGATAATTATCGGGGGTATCGAGGCAAGCCTCAGACGTCTCGCGCACTATGACTACTGGAGCGACTCAGTCAGACAGGGAATACTCGCCGATGCTCCCGCATCGCTTCTCGTCTATGGGATGGGTGAACTTCAGCTCATCGAAATAGCAACCCGTCTCCGGAATGGCGAAAAAATCAGAGACCTCAGAAATGTCAACGGGACCTGCTACACAATAAGTATAGCAGAATTCCGGGAAAATTCTCCTAAAGGAACGGTATTACCAGCATTCCCGGCGGTTGAAGATAAACAAAAATACGCAGAAGCATGCAAAATCCAGTTTCTCTCAAGAGATGTTCTCATCCAACCTCACCCGAAAATCGTCATCATTCAGAATCCCCCGGCACGCCCTCTGACAACAGATGAACTCGACATCATCTATGAACTTCCATACACAAGAAAACAACATCCGGTATACAAAGAACCGATTCCGGCACTCACACCGATTCAATTCTCCATCACCACCCACCGCGGTTGTTTCGGTGCGTGTTCATTCTGTGCAATAACCCACCACCAAGGAAAAGAAGTTGTATCCCGAAGCGAAAAATCAATTCTCCGGGAAGCAGAAACGATTGCAAAAATGCAGGAATTCAAGGGGACCATCTCCGACCTTGGCGGACCATCTGCGAATATGTATGGATGCCATTGTGATAAATGGGATAAAACCGGAGCATGCCTGGACAAAAACTGTACTACCTGTCCATCTTTGAAAATGGGAACAGAAGAACAACTCTCGCTTCTCCGAAATGTTTCGGCAATAAAAAAAGTCAAACACGTTTTCATAAGTTCGGGCATAAGATACGACCTCATTCCTGAAACTGAGGAGGGAGATCGTTATCTGAGAGAACTCACCGAACACCATATCTCCGGTCATCTCAAAGTTGCTCCCGAACACATCACCGACCGTGTTACAACATTAATGAACAAACCGGGGAAAAAAGAATTTGATAAATTCTGCAAACGATTCGATGCTCTCCAGAAAGACAAAACGAAACGTCAATATCTCGTCCCTTATCTCATGTCATCCCATCCCGGATGCAGAATCGAAGATATGGTCACTCTTGCTCTCTATCTCAGGGAGAAAAACATGTACACCGAACAGGTCCAGGACTTCACTCCGGTCCCAATGACCCTGTCGACAGCAATGTATTACACAGGTCAGAATCCCTTGACCGGCAAAAAGGTATATATTCCTCTTGGCGGGGAAAAACGTATTCAGAGAGCACTTCTCCAATGGAAAGACCCGAAACAGTATGACCTGGTCGTCTCAGGTCTCTTAAAAGCCGGGAGGGGAGATCTCATCGGAGACCTTGTGCCGAATAAAGGCATCCCACCGGTAAATAAAGCAGCGCTGAATAAAAAAAGAAGAGTTTAAGTCTCCGGGTTCTGCACGCAGACATCCGGCTTCGGCTTTTCTCTGAAAAAGAAGCGATTGTAGATAATGGGGACGATTATCGTTGTTACAAGTGAAACAACTACAATTGCAATAAAGACCTCGTTTCCAAGCATGAGCAGGTTTTCAGCTTCCAGAGGATCCAAGGCGGCGGCAGCCATATCCTCGAAATGAGTCAGAGCAATTAACCCCACGATCATAGCAACTTCTCCGCGGGGCATCATACCAAACCCGATAACTGCTGAATCCTTCCAGTTCATTCCCATCAATTTAGCAGGAAGACCGCATCCAATTACTTTTGTAATGATGGCAACTAACGTCAGAACCACGATAAACAGTATCATACCGGTCGTCAGATATCGCAAATCCGCGATAATACCCAGTGACACAAAGAAAATTGACGCAAAGATAATATACAGATACTCTGAGCCAATCTTGATATCCAGACTATGCTTTAAACTGACCCTGTTCACACAGACTCCGGCAAGGAACGCCCCGACAATTGCAGAAATCCCGACTGCCTCTGCCATCATTCCATAGAAAAATGCAATCATCATAGTAAATATGAAAACAAACTCAGGGAACTTTCTGGCAATATTAGTTCCATCCATTTTCGTTATCAGAAGTGGAATGACTTTCACCCCGATGCCGGCAGCAATAATAACGAAACCGAATGCTTTCACAATTGTCAGACCCACCGCAAGCGGAGCGACGGAACCCGTAGCTGCAAGGTCCGTACAGATGGAAAGGACGATCAAACTTAAAATATCATCAATGACCGCTGCTCCGATAATTGCCTTTGCAAACGGCTGATGGAGTTTGCCCATCTCCCGCAGAACATTTGCGGTAATTGCAATACTCGTGGCAGTCATAGCTGTTCCAATGAAAATGGCACTGTAAAAATCCATTCCGAAGAAAACTGAAGTTAAATACCCCCCTATCCACGGAACGATGACCCCCACAAGAGCAATAACGAAATATTTCCAATTGGTGATGTCACGTAATTCAAATTCCAATCCGATGACAAACATCAGAATGATTGCGCCAAGAGCCGCGAGACTCTGAACAAAATCTGTATAGGTAATTAGTCCCAGAACACTCGGACCGACCAGCAGACCAACCAGAATTTCCCCGATGACTGCTGACTGATGAATCCGTGTTGCGAGGAGGTAACCTCCCAGAGCAACAAATAAAAGCAGACTCATCTGAAATTCAATGGTCGAAGTAAGTTCTTCCAACATAAATATCTACAGTTTGTATTTTGAGTAAAAAGCATTTGCCTTATAGTATTACGAAATTCAATAATCAGGGTCCTGCTTTGCCGGGCAGTAGTTACATAATGCCTGTGGGAGATCTTTCTCTTTATCCCGGATAGGGCAGTAGATTACGTCTCCCTCCAGCCGGATCTTCAGCCCGCCCGGAAACGGCATTCCTACCGGGTGTCCGCATCCTCCCTTTATAAACATCACATACGCAAATACCAGGCGATAAAATAACTTTGATAGGGGATGATTTGGCGTAGGACACGGATCGTTCGATGAATTGACCTCCATATAACAGTATTCAGAAACACCTGCCCAGTATTTTTTCCAGAGATCTAAATCCGGCAGCAGCCCGATACATCTGATCTTTGCTCGATATTCCTGCATAAACACATGATACTGATCAAGCAGGTCCATACAAAACGGGATGTATGCTTTTCTGTATGGATTTGGCAATCTGTCCACCTCACACTTAATGTACCCCCCGATATATTGTAAATCAAAAACCGTATATGCGGATAGTGCCTTACCAATGATTTCTACGGCCTCCTCTTTTGATTCGATCAACAAAAGAGCCGTCACCGTCTCATCAATAAATCTGCGGCATTCAGCGGTGGATTTAGAAAAGATGTCCATTGATAAATTATCATAGATTGTGCTCGGATCCTATAAAATCTGTTTGACCGGAGAACGGTACATATTTATATGGCGTTAAGCCAAATACAATTGAGATTTCATGGATATTCTCTATGCTATAGTTGTCGTAATCGGCTTAGTCGCCTTCGAGTCGATCTGTAGTATAGACAACGCCATTATTAATGCGGATATTTTATCCACGATGGGAAAATGGGCACGCCGATGGTTTTTGACCTGGGGTCTTCTCATTGCAGTTTTCGGTGTTCGCGGGCTTCTTCCATGGATGATAATCTGGGCATCAACACCATCACTTGGTCCGATAGGAGCACTGACTGCGACCTTTTCAGGTGATGCAACTGCCGCTCTGGCAATTGAACATAGTGCACCTTTCCTTCTTCTTGCCGGAGGTATTTTCATGGTATTTCTGTTCCTCCACTGGTTAATGGCAGAGAAAAAAAATTGTATCATGCCGGGAGAACTTGCCTTCTCCAAACATGGACCCTGGTTTTATACAGTTGCATCCATTATTCTTCTTGCAGTTGTCTATTTCGCAGTTCAGGTTGATCCATTCCTCGGGGTAGCGGCAGTTGCAGGATCGGCAATCTTTTTTATTATGCAGGGATTTCGTCTGTTTGCAGATGCAAAGTCTGTAGAACTTGAAAATAGCACACCCAGCATAGGAGCGGATCATAAATCAGAAATCAGTAAACTGATGCTTCTCGAAGTGATTGATGCAACATTCTCTATTGACGGGGTCGTGGGCGCTTTCGCATTCACGATGGCGGTTCCGCTGATTCTGATTGGTAACGGTCTTGGAGCATTAGTGGTTCGTGAGATGACAATCAGGAACGTTGATAATATTCGTAAATTTGCTTACCTCAAGAACGGTGCAATGTATTCCATCTTCTGTCTGGGTATTATCATGTGCTCAGAAGGATTCGGCGCCGAAGTCCCGATGTGGCTTGCACCAGTAATTACTGTAACTATCGTAGCAACCTTCCTTGGACTTTCCATCTGGAAAATCAAACACAATAAGTATGGTGTTTGTACGATAGATCCAAAACAAAACTAATTGTTAGCGTATCTTTTTTATCATGTTTAGTAGAATCAATCTTTTTTGAAAAATCTATACAGATACCAACAGGAAATAATAAACAAAAAAGTAAATTATAAATTAAAAAAAATTATTCGCGCTTCAACATTGAAGATACGGCGGCGACCACAATTGAGAACAACTCACTTGCGCCAAATGTCTCGGAATTAAGTATCAGATCATAAGGAGATTGATCTGCAATATCGATCTCATAATAATCCATATATCGACCGGCCTCACACGCTTCACGTTGGATGGTCAGAACGAATGCCTGTTCCACGGTCATATGCTCACGTTCTGCAATACGGATC
>CAYSRP010000042.1:0-11627 GCA_964433475.1 uncultured Methanomicrobiales archaeon | reverse complement strand
GCACACCGCCATAAACGGAGCGCATGCGCTCAACTCCAATCGGGCCGTCAACGTATACTCTGCGCAGTACTGCTGCGGAACGAACATACCACCAGTCTGGATTTTCCGGCGGCATCTCCTTGTGTATTCCAGTCTTAGCAAACTCAGCCCACTCAGGTGCTTTAATAACGGACTCGTTCTTGAGTTCGTCTGCAACCTTCGTGATGAGTGCATTTGCCGGAATATCAAACACTGTAGTCATTGACAATCCTCACTGTATGTCGCATGTTGGAGACATGCTTCGATGCGGAATTTTTCCGCAATAGATGACATTAACAGTCTTTACAAATTAGAGTCTTAAGGTAATATATCTTCGCCAAAAGAAAAAGAGAAAAATTATTTTTTTCCAAGGAATGATGATCTGACTTTGTTACGTGCAGAAAGATTCTTCTGCGGAGTTCTCCTTATGGGTTGAACTGAAAGAACTTTACCACGGTTTTTTGCACCAAGAACAACCATCCTTCCACGCGCGGCAATGACTTCAGCTGATACTGTTTTGGCGAGGTCGTTTACTTCCTCATCGTTCATGTCAGAACTCTGAAGCCATTTGATTTTGATCACTTTGCGTGCGTCTAACTGGCGACGAACTTCTGCTATGAGGTCATCAGTATAGCCATTTTTACCGACCCAGATCGTTGGTTTCAGGGTCTGGATATATGATTCTGTAGTATCTGAGATGATTTTCACCTTGATTCTGATTTTTTATTGAGGGGGATACGGGTTACTGCTCCGCAGGAACCACAAGTATAGATGATCTTCCCATGCTGAATTCTGACCCTGAGGTTATTTCCGGGTATAAAATACGCATGACATGACGGGCAGAATGAACGCCGATGACATTGTGTCAGACGAATACGCTGTTTCATCGCCATCTCGCGGGCAAGGGAAACGTAACGGGCGGAAAGTGCCGGTTCGGTTTGTGCCTCTTTTGCACGCTCAAACAAAATATCTACCCGTTCCTGAGTAATTTTTTTGGTGGAGATGCCTTTTTCTGCTTTTGCCATTTGGGATTATGCTTTATACAATAAGGTCTCTGACCTATTGATTGTTTGCTTCGGGAAGTATTTTTACACGGCGCCCGGATATACTCAGTCGATCTGCACAAAATAAAGAAACGGCTTCAGGAAATGCTATATGTTCCTGTTCCAGGATACGATCAGAAAGGGAATCCTCATCATCGTCATCCAAAACCTGTACAGCTCTTTGCAGAATGATCGGCCCAGAATCAAGACCTTCATCCATAAAATGAACAGTACATCCTGCTATTTTCACCCCATATTCTACAGCCTGTCTTTGCCCGTGAAGACCAGGAAAAGCGGGAAGAAGTGCAGGATGGATATTTATCATTTTACCGGTGAATGCCCTTGCAATTTCCGAACCGATGATTCGCATGTAACCAGCACAGACAAATAAATCTGCTTTGACCTTCTTCATGGAAGTAAGAAGGTCACTTTCGTATTTCGCTTTCGATGAGTAATCACTGTAGTTCAGAACAATAACCGGAATATCAGCGGTCTTTGCCCGTTCAATTACATAAGCATCCTTATTATCCGTGAAAAGAGCTACGATTTTTCCATCGATTTTGCCACCTGAAAGAGCATCCAGAATTGCCTGAAAGTTAGAACCCCTTCCCGATGCAAGCACGGCGATCCGCTTCATGATAGTATGTGGGTGATGGAGGAATAATTAACCTTCTCTTAGAAGAGATACGGCATGATCAACGGTATGACGATCATCATTACAAGAACGTAGGAAATCGTCCGGCAAATAGTGAATGCCCTCCTCTCATCTTTTCCGTGTTTGATATACCACGCCCGAAGACTTTCACGGAGCATCTGACCACCGTCAAATGCTCCAAGCGGCAGAGCATTGAATATCCCAAGAAGGATGTTCAGCCATGCACACCAATACAGAAGATGGATTATTTCCCAGAAACCGGCAAACGGAGCGGCCAATATTGCAGGATCGGGGGTATCCACTATCAGGAAACTTAAAACATCAGTTCCTATTATCGAGGAGAATGGGAGTGCAACAAATGTCAGAAATGAACCTGCAGCACCAAGAAGAGATGACGGATATATCATAGTGTCAAGAGTATCCGTTATCACAGATGGTTCCGAAAATGAGACACCGATAAAACCTACATCAGATCCGCTAGCAAGAACAGTCCCGGATAGATTGGACGGAATGGACGTAAGTGTCACATCGTACATCTGAGGCGACCCCTTGTATTCTCCATACAAAGTAATTGTCTGATTTACCTTTGTAGTGGCAAGGAAAGCAGATATATCAGCAAGACTTGACACCGTCGTATTGTCCATTGCATAAATGACCGTTCCCGGGAGAACACCTGCCTCATCAGCAGGATAGCCCGCATAAACACCATACACATAGGGAGACGTTCCCGGGATGACAAGACCTAGAAGAAGAACCAATATAAGCAGGCAAACGGCACCGACAACCAGATTGTTGGTTATGCCCGCAGCAAACATTCTGAGTTTTGTTCCAAGAGATGCTTTCTCGACATCCTCCTCGTCAGGTTCAACAAATGCTCCTATCGGTATGACCAGAGCAAGGATGCCTGTAGATTTTACTTTGATATTTTCCACGCGGGAAAGAATACCATGTCCGCATTCATGGATTAACATAGCAAAAATGATGGCAAACCATACCGCAAACGTTGATGGAACGTAATCATTTATTCCCGGGATCAATAGAAGATTCTGGGGAGATATTGGCTTTGTCTCAACAAAAAGGCTCAGAGATGCAGTCAGCACAAAGAGCAGAGTAATGACCACGCCGCAGATAGCGGTAAGGATAACCCCTATATTTCCATATACTAAAAGAACACGTTTCCATCGGGAAAGTTTATCAAATATTCCCGTGCGGGTCGTTTTGATCATCAGACACGGACCCATGAAGGAAAACGTGTTTGGAAGAAAATTGTTGGCTTTGATTGCGTAGCATATAAACGCATAAATCATTATTGTGATGATTACCGGAATCAGCCAGCCAAGGTCCATTCACTAATTATTGGATGTTGGATATTAAGAGGTTGCTTAGAAGAAGTCAGCGAGATTTGCCTGTGATAATTTTCTGATGACATCATCCACTGTTTGCCAGGACCTGCGGGCACACGATGGCGGTTCGCCGTACTCTTTGATGTAGTCAGTCAGAAATCCAATCGTGAGAGAATCAGACGGATAACCACTCCCGATTTCACCAAACACAGTTTTCAATTCAGAAATACAGTGATCCCGCGTTACTTTCGCCACAATGCTCGCCGCTCCGACAATAGGATATGCGGCATCTGCCTTATGCTCAGAGATTATTTTTCCAGAGCAACCGCTCAGATGATGAACAGTGTCACCAAACCGCTTCGCGTTCACATCGCATGCATCAAGATATACAACATCGGCACCAAGAGCGCGAACAACTTCTGCATGACAGGAAGCAGTAAACTGATTCATCGTTTCCTCACGCGAATCGATTTCCGCAGGAGTTTTTATGACAGCATATGTCCGCCATGAAGAGGTGATTTCTTCAAAAAGGCTTTCACGTTTTTTTGGGGTAAGCTGTTTGGAATCTTTGATTCCAAGAGAGGCAAGCTCAGATTGATCTGAAACAAGAACACCGGCAGTAACCATAGGACCCAGGACCGGACCTTTTCCTGCTTCATCAACCCCGCATATCATTGCTCAATACTATTTTTGAGGGAGTAGGTATAATACCACCTGAAAGCATACGAATTTCTATGTATCTCATCATCGTTGGTCTGGGTGGAATCGGAAGAAGTCTTGCCGGGATCGCATCGGAGAACGGGCACAGTGTTGTCGTTATCGATAAGGATGAAAACCGATGTGCGGACATCCTGTCTCAGTATGATCTCCTCGCAATTTCCGGAAATGCTACTGACAAAACCATTCTGGAAGATGCAGGTATTGACCGGGCAGATGCTTTAGTTGCGACAACCAGTGACGATGCACTGAATCTGATGGCATGCTGGCTCGCAAAAAAATATGCAGTCAAGACTTTGGTGTCCATCGTAAACCAGAAGGAACATGCCGATCTTTTCAAAGAAGTAGGTGTCAGGATTAGTGAAAACCCGGATGAGATCGTTGCACGCAGCCTCTATCTCTGGTCGGAAAATCCGGATACCCAGTTACTAGCATCGATCGAAGGCGGGAGCATCTTTGAGGTCACGGTAAATGAGGGGGCAAAAGGTGTGAATCAGAGTGTCAAAGATACCTCAGTGGCGAAGGATATGCTCTACATCGCAATCAGGAGGGGAGGTAAACTCATTATCCCGACAGGAAACGTCACGTTTATGCCGGAAGATATTATCACTGTGTTTACCAAGAAAGAGGCGGAAAGCAGATCTGTAGAATATATGGACGAACTCTTCCACTAATAATATCATAAAATATCAAAAACTATTTAAAAAAAGGTGTTGCATTTGGATGGGGAGAGATGATTAGTACCAATCCGATCATCCAAGCTCGTCCCAGCCGCCTCTCCGTTTTCTAATGACAAAGACAACACCCACAACAACAATTATGGCAACAACGACCACGATTATAATTGGGATGGCTCCACTAAGTGCAGCTAACGGCGAAGCAGATGCACTTTCCAGATAGGCATTTCCATCAGTTACAGCTTGCTCTGATGCCTTAAGATTCTCATCAACGTTGGGTGAACCACCTGCGTTATAAGAAATTGCAGCTACATCATACGTATTTTTGATACCCTGATTGGTTGTTGCAAGAAGTTTTGCTTCGGTATCCCACCCTTTACCATAGAGTTCGGTGACGATAAGATCAACTGCATCAGTGTTTCCTTTGATAGCTTTCAGACCGGAAAGAGAGAGAGCTCTGTCTATATTGGAAAGCGTCGTAGTTGCTGCATTAAGGTATTTGTTGGCCTTCACAATATCAGCAGTTCCAGCGGATTTCGCTGATGCCACATTGGTTTTTGCAGATTCTAACTCCGTAATCTGGGTAGAGACATCGATCCCATATCCGTTGTATGTTGCAATACGGGATTCCAGCGTGGTAATATCAGATTCAGCAGCAGCTATCTGACTTGACAGATCATCCGGATTATATACGGCCTGAGATGTAGAAGAGTAGGTTGAATAACCCGAACTAGGTGCCGGATCCTGTACTATCTTCATAATAGTTACAGATTGACCTTTTAGATCATCTGGAATATTACCGCTCACAACGACATAAAGAGTGATGTCCTGACCATAATCCAAGACAAAACCAGAAATAGTATACATCCAATTGGAAGAAGTTATGGTAGTAATCAATGCATCTGAACCGATAGAGGTCCCAGCCTGATTATAATTTCCTTTATAAACATAAATGGTCCAAAGTGTTGAATCATGAAGTGCAGTGGTCAGTTTGAGTGAACCGGAAGAATCGATACTGCCCGTTGGAAGGACAATAGTCATCGAGGCAGTTACAGCTTCGCCGGGACTCAACGAACCTGACGGGTCAACAGTTGCATTGCTCGTATACGTGAATGCAGATGCTGAACCGATAAATGTTGCACAAAGAAGAAGTGCAAATAATACATACGCGATTTTCTTCATATTTATTCACTCAAATAACGGATCTATTCCTTCCTCAAACATAGATGAAGTGGCCCGTTCACGGGATCTCACAACTTCTTCTTTTGCTTCCTTTGCAAGTTCCATCAATTCACGGATACGCGGTGCATTTCCAATTGTTGCAAGCAAAACAACAGCAGCAATATATCCGCTGTCAACAGGATAATCCCCGCCGCGAACCTCGACACCGGCAATATTTTCCTCGACCCAACTCTTGGATTTTTCCACACCTTTACGATCAAGTTCAGATGGCGGACCTGCCACCAGAACAAGAGCGCGTTCTGCTGTAGAGTAGTCACAGGGAAGTGTCAGACGTCCCAGCATGGCACGACGAACAAGACCGATCATTTTTGCAGACTTGTCTTCACCCGATGCAATATCAATATGGGGTTCCTGCCTCTTGTCTTTCTTCCCGAGAAGTCCGCCTAAAAGTCCTCCGCTTCCCTTGGATGATGACTTCCCACCTTTTGGAATAGCTTCGCTGATTGCATAACCAACGGAGGAAATACCTCCACCTCTAAGTGTGTTGATGATTTCACTGGAGTCAACGACCATTTCACCAACACCATATTTGTTGACTTCGCCTGCACGGAAGAGAACGCCAAACCTGCGGACGATCTCCTCATTGAGCCGGTCGAAGGCACTCTTCACACTCTCTCCGTCATTCTTCCATGCACTGTTATCAAAAACGATAACGTTGTCCGCCTCATTTACCAGAGTGGACAAACTCCGGGCAGCATTCAGGGAATAAAGACGTCCCTCTTCCGGAGCAGGGATGATCCCAAGTGCATAAACAGGCTCACGGTAAATACGCTTTAAATGACGACAGAGGACCGGGGCACCCCCGGAACCTGTTCCACCGCCAAGACCTGCACAAACGACGAAGGCATCCACATCATGTGTTCCGCGTCTGTCGATTGCGTTAATGATCGTGTCGATTTCGTCAGCCGCTACTTTTGCACCGGTCACGTTGTCGGTTCCCACACCGTGACCTTTGACCATAGTCTGACCAATAAGGAGACGATCCTCCATCGGGATATTTTTTACCCCCATCAGATCGGTCCGGGCAGTATTGATGATAATACCGCGGAAACTTGTGGACCCCAGTTTCCTGTCCTGTGCCAGGAACATATCCACTATCTTCCCTCCTGCTTGTCCAAATCCTATAAAGAATACTCGCATGTTATGTTGACACCTTTAATCTGTTATAATATATCCGTCATCGAATATATATGACTGACATACTATACGATGACTTGCGTCAAAAACTTTCTTATCATACAAAGCTATCATATAATACAATGAAAATTGGGATTCTTGGCTCGGGACTGGCGGGTTTATCCGCCTCACTGCACCTTGCAGAAAAAAATAAGGTTGTTATTTTCGAGAAAAATGACACCCCGGGCGGGTGTATGACCTCCATGAAATACAATAATTATACCCTGGAGACACTCTATCACCACTGTTTTTCCGGAGATAATACCCTTTTTTCTCTCATGGATGAACTTGGGCTGAAATCAGATTTGATCTGGCTGAAAGGTTCCACCGGTTACTATATGGATGGAAAACTCTACCCGCTGACGACACCCCTGGAAATCCTTCGCTACCCCTGCCTTACCTTCCTCCAGAAATGCAGGCTTGGATTCTTCGTTATCAGTTCACGAAAAATCGATCTTACTCCTCTTGACAAAATTACTGCAAAAGAGTATCTGTTAAAGAAAGTAGGTGAGGGCATCTATAATGCATTTTTCGCACCGCTTCTCATAAGCAAATTCGGTTCAATGAAGGATGAGGTTTCTGCCGCATGGCTGATGAGCAGAATCGCGATTCGTTCAGACAGAGGAGCAGAAGGAGAACGGCTTGGATATCTGAAAGGCGGCTGGCACAGATTGATCGACGCGATGTGTGAGAAAATCCGGAACATGGGAGCAGAAATTCGCCTGAACACACCTGCAATCACCCTTATACAGAGAGAAGAAAAATGGCTGATAAACGGGGAAGAATTTGATGCAGTCATCTCTACCCTTCCACCACAGATCACTAAATCATTAATGGGAAATTCAACCATCCAGCTCCCAAACCTCAGGTATCAGGGAGCAGCATGCATGACCCTCGGTCTTGACCGTGACCCGGCAAACGGCATTTACTGGACCAATATAGGAGATCCCGCACCATACGGAGCAGTCGTTACCCACACGAACTTTGTTCCCTTCGAATGGTACGGTGAACATGTGGTGTACCTTGCATCCTACTTCAAAGATGAGCCTGAAGACGGACTGAAAGACCGGATGATCAATGACTTCTGCAAAAGATTTTCTGTGGAGAGAACTGATATCCATCACGCAGACCTCCATATCGACAGGTTTGCCGGTCCCGTGTATGTAACCGGATACAAAGCCAGCATTCCACCGGTAGATGCCGGAAACAATTTGTTTCTCGCAGGAATGTTTTCTTCAGAAAATTATCCGGAAAGGAGCATGGAAGGATCTATCTCATCCGGCATTAACGCCGCAAAAATCCTAGAGGAGAAAAATCGTTGACAAATGTAACCGTCACAGCAGTGATTCCCGTTTTTAATGACGTGGAGGCTTTGAAGACAGCGATCCCAAAATCGATCGAAGCACTTGAGGCATACGGAAAAAGTTTTGAACTGATCATTGCTGAAGATGGTAGTAACGACGGTAGTCGGGAGTACATAGAGCAGTGGGAGGAAAAAGATGCCAGAGTCCGTCTGCTTCACTCCGATGAGAGACAGGGGAGAGGCAGAGCTCTCAACCGTGCGCTTGCCGAATCCAATGGTGAGATATTCTGCTACTATGATGTCGATCTGGCAACTGATATCAAACATCTTCCGGAACTTCTCGGACGAATTGAAAGGGGAGCAGATGTTTCGACGGGGTCACGTCTGATGAAAGATAGTAATATTATCAGAAGTGGAGACCGTGAGATCGCAAGCAGAGGATATAATTTCCTTGTCAGATTATTCTTGGGAAGTAAACTCAACGATCATCAGTGTGGATTCAAAGCATACAAATCAGCGGTGCTGAAAGACCTTGTACCCAAAATTCGTGCCACTCACTGGTTTTGGGATACGGAATCACTTGTTCTTGCACAAAAAGCAGGACTTCGTGTGGAAGAATTTCCTGTTGTCTGGACCCAGGGCCCGGGAACCACAGTCCGGTTCAAAGATGTGACCGGCATGGGTAAAGACATCCTGAAAATGTGGTGGAGACTGCATGTGGAAAAAAGTTAGTGCAGTTGTTATTCCAACGCTGATCGCCGTTGGAATTATTGGATTTATGCTGTATCGCGTCTGGGATGACCTGCAGGGAAACCTTGAGAGCATTCTGGAATCTCTCATTCCTGCATGGATCATTGCCGCCGTGGGAATTTGCATTCTTGCATGGTTTTTACGGGGATTCAGATACCAATACATCGTAAAACTCCTTGGAACAGACATAGGACTCATATTTTCCACGGCATGCATCTACGTATCCCAGACGGCAAACCTGATCCTTCCGGCACGCCTCGGCGACTTTGTTCGGATGTTCATCCTTAAACACGAAAAACAAACCCCCTACACAAATGGATTCACCTCACTTATCGTAGAAAGAGTGTATGATATTCTCATAATTTCGGTACTTGGCCTGTGTACGCTTCCTTTTTTGCTAAGTACTATTCCTGCAGAATATAACTGGCTGATATGGCTGATTTTCTTTGTCCTCATTGCAGGAGTTATTGGGATAATCATTCTCCTTCTTGCCAGATGGCTGCATGCGGAAAATAAGATCCTGAATAAAATACTGGAGATATTTGCCAAGTTCAGACAGGTATCATCAACGATATCCTCATTTGGCTTACTGTCTGGGACCTCGGTTATTATCTGGATGATGGATGTCATCATCACATATCTTGTTTCACTGATGTTTTCAGTCAAGATTCCGTTCATGCTGATCCTTCTTGCAGTCGTTATCGGAAATCTCATTAAGGCAGTACCTATCACTCCCGGGGGAATCGGGACATATGAGGCGGCTCTCGCAATCGTTTTTGAAATAGGCGGAGTTGCATCGTCGACTGCTTTTTTGATTGCAGTAATCGACCATCTGATCAAAAACCTCGTAACACTCGTTGGAGGAGTGGCTTCCCTGTATTACTTTGGTGACTGGTCGGTGTCCCTTATGAAGAGACTTTTCAAAGAAGACGCAGATAAACTCAAAGAGGAAAAAAATAATCTCTGAGATTATATCCCAAGAATAGATAGTGATATTTATAGCTACTCAGGATGATGAAATACAGGAAAGGTGTATGATACATGTTCGCTAAAGATATGAACATAGATGATTTTTACAACAGTATAGATTCCTCCATTAAAAAAACACGAAACTCCTGTCTTCTTGAAGAACAGATACGCGATATCCAGTTTCCTAAAAACCCCTATGCTCAAAAACTGATGGTCTCCCTCTGTGCCCCGCTCGTAACGAAATACCGTATGGACCGAAGATTTGTTGACACTTCTTTAAAGAGAGTCTGGCAGGAAGCACATGACGGGATCTTTACTCACGAGAAAGAATACCGGATACTTTACGATCTGCTCGCCGATGACAAATCGCGACAAACCCTGATCTCTATGCTCCAGTATCGGTTAACAGAGGATATGAAAACATACCATAGAGAAGGGGACTTCGCCTTCAAACAATATTTTGATAAGAAAATCGTAGCTCTGAATGATCAGGAAGTGTTTGTCAACTGCGGGGGATACCGTGGAGATGTCACGGAGATGTTCATCAACAGTGTCAATGATTTTTCCAGAACATATTTCTATGAGCCTGACCCGAAAAATTATGCCATCGCAGTAGATTATTTTTCCAGCTGGCAAAAAGATGTCCTCGACAAAATCGTTTTCAGAAACTGCTGTATAGGTAAAAAGAATGGAACCACCTCTTTCAATGCAGCCGAGGCCGAGGATTCACACGTAAGTGCAACCGGATCTACCACCATACAGATGGTCTCTCTCGATGAGGATATCTTGGAACCCGTTTCGTTCATAAAAATGGATATCGAAGGTTTCGAGCGGGATGCACTTGAAGGGGCAAAAAATCACATCACCTCGGAGCATCCAAAACTCGCCATCTGTGTGTATCATAAACCGGATGATCTCTGGGATATCCCAAAACTCATCAGAGAATATAATGAAGATTATGCCCTTTATCTACGGCAGTACTCACCATATCCCTGGTGGCCCTGTGAGACAGTGATCTATGCTGTCTGATCTGGAAAAAATACGGCGCAAAATATCTCATCAATGAGATAGAAGTACAAGGTGAAGACCCCGGATCGTTGCCGGATCAAGATAAGTTCGTTGGATGGCAACATTATTTATCAGAGATGGAAGAACTAATTTATAGAATATCCCAAAGGCAACCTGATCCTCTATGATCTCAATCGAATCCCAGATACTTACCGTCATCCTCTGGCTCATCGTCATAAAATTCTGTCAGATAACTCTTTATCCATACCTCAGACCTGCTCTTGGAAAAATATCATATGGACTGGCATACCCTGTCGGAATTCTTCTTTTGACTATTGTCTCCTGGTATCTTGGTCTTGCAGGTCTCCCGGTCCAACTCGTCCTGATTCTCTTTGCAGTACTTGGCGGAGTTGCACTTTACAAAAAACAATACACCAAAGATGACCTGAGAGCACAAATCCAATGGGACATAGTCTTCCTTTCCGCATTTGCTTTGCTTCTGATCGTCAGATGGTTCACGCCGGGGATCATTCCCTCCGGCGAGAAATTCATGGATGCGGCATTCCTCGGAAGCATAATGCTTAATCCGACAGTCACCCCGCCTGACCCATGGTTTGCAGGAGGATCCCTCGACATCTATTATTATCTCGGGCACTGGATGATGGCGGTCCTCGGGATCCTGGCTCTTGGAACAAGCACGGTCGTTTTCAACCTGATGCTCCCAAC
>CAYSRP010000041.1:0-12211 GCA_964433475.1 uncultured Methanomicrobiales archaeon | reverse complement strand
ACCCGGCAGGAAACTGCCACAATCATCTCCGACATGACGGCAAATGTATTATCTCCTTCGGAAATCACTGCATACATTACTGCTGCCTATATCAACGGACTCGACATGGATGAAGTTGAATATCTCACCCGGGAAATGGTTGCATCCGGGGACCAGATCACCTTTTCACGAAAACCGATCGTCGACAAGCATTCAATCGGCGGAGTTCCGGGAAATAAAATCACTCTCCTTGTTGTACCTGTCATTGCTGCGGCAGGTCTTCTGATACCGAAAACCAGTTCACGTGCAATTACCGGGGCAGGGGGAACTGCTGATTTAATGGAAGCTCTCGCTCCCGTTGCCTTCTCTGCATCCGAAATCAAAACAATGACCGAAAAAGCAGGTGGTGTCATCGTCTGGGGCGGGGCAACGAACATCGCTCCGGCAGATGACAAAATCATTACCTATGAGTATCCGCTGAAAATCGATGCCAGAGGGCAGATGCTTGCAAGCATCATGGCAAAGAAAATGGCGGTCGGTTCAGACACCTGTGTTGTGGACATCCCTGTTGGTCCCGGCACAAAAATTTCTGATGAAAATGAAGGCAGAGTACTTGCAAACGAACTCATCGAACTTGGTCACAGGATTGGAATCCGTGTAGAATGTGCCATAACATATGGTGGATCTCCCATTGGAAGAAACATAGGAGTAAATCTTGAAGTATCCGAAGCACTTAGTATCCTCGAAGGAAAGCATGGTGCCAACTCCCTGATTCTGAAAAGTGCATCTATCGCCGGAATCGCACTTGAAATGACAGGAAAAGCGG
Source organism: uncultured Methanomicrobiales archaeon (assembly GCA_964433475.1). Taxonomy (GTDB): domain Archaea; phylum Halobacteriota; class Methanomicrobia; order Methanomicrobiales; family Methanocorpusculaceae; genus Methanocorpusculum. The sequence goes on along the minus strand of CAYSRP010000041.1, from coordinate 11,406 downwards.
GACGTGGGGCTGGTTCTGATCTTGCTCTTGATTTGATTCGTAAAGGGAAAGCTCTGAAAAAAATGCAGGATATCATCGAGATCCAGGGAGGAGATCCCAAAGTTAAATCCACTGATTTCCCAACGGGTGAACACGTCTTCGAGGTCCCTTCCCCAAGTGACGGTTATGTTGTCTCTATTAAAAATCGTGAACTCATCAACATTGCGAGGGCAGCCGGATCACCCATGGACCATGGGGCGGGTCTCCACCTCCACAAAAAACCGGGAGAGTTTGTCAAACGCGGCGAGACCATTCTTACTATCTATGCTGACCGCGGATGGAGGCTTACCAGTGCAGTTCAGGAGGCACGGACAAGTATGCCCCTTTTGGTAGAGGGAATGCTTCTTGAAAGAGTACCAAAACAATCGATGCAATAATAGGAGTAGACCGCAAAAAATGAATACAATGATGAAGCGAATCCTTGCAGTAATTTTCCTCCTCTTTCTTCTATGTGGAACGGTCTCTGCCGTCTCCACAACGTTCACCGTAAATGTGTTCGATAACAACGCAAACTATGATGCGGTTTCTGGAGCCACTGTTACTATAACGAAAGAAACGGTAACCAATACCCTGTACACAAATGTGAATGGAATTGCCCAGTTCACCGATGTTGAATATGGTGGAGTTTATTCTTTATCCGTTGCCAAAACAGGCTACATCACCCAAACAAAAAGCGTCACCATCAGTACAATGCCCATAAGTGAATCTGTGTACCTTGTCGCAGAAACTCCCGTATCCATTAAAATCACTGCAGAAGATGGAACGTTGATTTCCGGAGCCGTTATCACGATCGATGGGAAAGTAGAAGGAACAACAAGCAGTTCAGGGTTGCTTCATGTATCAATGGAAAGAGGTGCATATCATTTAATAGCCGTCAGTGCCGACTCTTACGACTCTTACAGTTTATCTCAATATATTAGTACAGACCAGACATCACTAACGATTTCCCTTGATAAATCCGAGCTCACTCCCCTGATTCTTGTTTATAACGTGGATAAAGTTCCGGTTTCCGGAGCTGCAGTCTATATTGATGATAAACTTGTCTCCTATTCTGATTCCTATGGGCGTGCCCAGCTTTCAACGTATACCTCGGGAACATATGATCTTGAAGTAGAAAAAGAAGGTTATACTTCATATGAAAAGGAAATAGCGTTCACTCCAACAACCTCTGACATTGTTGTAGAACTCAACTACTCTACCGTTCCCGTGATAATTTATGTTGTTGCAAATGAAAAACCGATTGAGGGAGCTCTCATCTACTTCAATGGAACGATTACAGGAATCACTGATTCCATCGGGACCTACACAGCCAGCATAAAACCGGGAACAACAATTCTGATAACAGCATCTGCTGACGGATACTCCGGAGATGGTTTAACGTATCAGGTAGTTGCCAATACGGATAACAACGTAATTCTCACTCTCTCGGAGAATATTCCAACGACCTTAATTGGTCTTACCGCTCTTGGCGCAATCATCGCTCTCTTGATTCTGATCATGTTCGTCACCGGCAAAAAACGGGGGGCGACCAAATCCCGGAAATCCAGGCCACCAATGTCGGGTAGAAGGGATTCACTCTGATTTTTCTAAAAACATTATATCTTTGCAAGGGGAATAATAGAAACAATCATACATGAGAGCACTGCTGATAGGGGTAGGAAGCGCAGGATGCCGCATCGTCGAGACTCTCACCCGTCACGACGCAAAAAGCGGAGTAAAGAGCGTACGCTCTTATGTTTTTGATTCTGACCGCCAACTCATCAACAAAATGACAAATATCCCTGTTTCCTGCAGGGTCGTATTAACACCCATAAATCCAGTCAAAGAAGTAAACGATAAAGGGACTGATTTTGATACAGGTCACCTCGCGACCTGTTTTCAGGATGCAGGTGTGGATGAAGTCGATGCAATTTTTGTATGTACGGGACTTGGCGGCAGAATGGCCGAACTTGTACCGGATTTTGTCAGGCAGTTATCCGATGCATTCCCCGATCCGGTATTTACTATACTGACTCTCCCCGGAAGAAATGAGGGAATAAAAGTTTCTGCACGTGCTGCCGAGACTCTTCAAGCTATCAGAAATGTCACTAGTGCATCTCTCATCTTTGATAATGAAAGATGGTATGAACGGATCGTCGAGGATATTTCTCTCGCTGCACCAACAAAGGATGGTGTAGTTACTAAACCGACACTTGAAGAACTCTATCCTCAGTTGAATGAAGATCTTGCTACCCGTGTAGGTCTCCTTCTTCGTGCAGGTGAGTTCGGGCTTAAAGGCGTGGAATCAGCGGAAGTTGTTCTGGATGCCGGGGAAATACTGAACACCCTTACAGGTATGGATCTGGTGGCAGTCGGTTATGCGGTAGAAAAACTTCCAACTGCCTGGTCAACTTTCTTAAAAAAATTCCGTATCGAGCAGTATCTTCTGGATGAAGGACATCGCAGAACTTCGCGTATAGTGGAACTTGCGAAAAAGGCAGTGTATGAGGAAGTTTCCGTTCCCTGTGATCTCACCTCGGCAAACAAGGCCCTGATCCTTATCTCCGGTCCATCTAAGGAATTATCCATGAAAGGATTCCAGACCGTCCGTAAATGGATCGACCGGAGTATCAGGGGGCTTGAGATGCGTGCCGGAGACTATCCGGTAAAATCCAATAAATATGTTGCCGTTATCATCGTTCTTGCCGGAATTGAAAATGTACCTCGAATCACCGAGCTTAATGAAATTCGGGAAATCTACGAATCTGAGCAAACCAAAGTCTATGCGGGAGAAGAAATTACCGAGGCTGACATTCCGCTTTTGACGATGGCAACAGATGAAGTAATTTTTGAAGATGAATTGATCGAGTTACCTGAGCTCCCCAAAAAACAGGAAGATGATTTAGTGAAAGGTGCTCCAATGGAATTTAAGGAAGACGACGATATCTTTGAAGAAGATATAATAATTGAACAGAAACCGGATTTAGATGATGATCTCTTTGAAACCACTCCGGTTTTTACTCAGAATAAATCGACTCAGATTACCATCCCTCCCGCTCCGAAAAAAGGATCTACGAGGAAAAAAGACGCACAGATTTCTATTGGCGGTGCGAAAAAGGTCGAAAAAATCGATAATACTATTCCACTCCCAAAGCGTGAGAAGAAAGTGGACAATGTCCTTTCAGGTCAGGCAAATGTCGGCGGGAACGACAAGCCCATTGAGATGTATAGTAATGAAAGAAAAATTACTGCCGGAGCACGAAAGAGACCGGATAAAAATGAATCCGGAATTCTGGAAGGTTCAATTTCATCAGTACGAAGTCTGCCCCGTCCGAAGGAGACTGATGGTCCCATTCGTATGACCGGGGTCCAGCGTCCAAAAGAAACTGACGGGGTGGGGAAGATTGCTGCAGTTCAACGCCCCAAAGAGATGACTGACAAACAGGTTCACGTGAACTCGTATCCCCGTCCAAAGGAGACTGACGGTGCGGTGAAGGCTGGAAGTGCACCAAAACCAAAAGATAATACGGGTACGATCAAAATGCCGGAGAATAGGAAGGCAAAAGACGTGGATCGTGCGATCCGGGTTACGTCGATCCCTCTGCCGAAAAATATTGACGGTAAAGTAACGTCGAAGAAAAAATATTAAAATCTCTCTGATTATTCTTCCAGCAGGAACTCAACTGTTTTTTTCTTCTCAGCAGGTGTTTCTTCACCCATATGCATGTGAATGGGGCACCCAACTTCTTCGTGCCCTCCGTTTTTCATTACCCAGCTCAAAAGTGGAATCAGGAGTTCACGTAATTCCCATCCGGAAACGGTCAGATAATACTGGACCGTTGGCGGGGTTGTTTCCATTACTCTCCGACTCACCAATTCTTTTTCTTCCAGTTCTTTTAGTGTGGCAGAAAGAGTTTTTGAACTGACTTCGCAGAGTCCCCGTTTCAGTTCATTAAATCCTGCAGAACCTGAGTTTCCAATCACTGCGATAATCATAAGGGACCATTTTTTACTAATTGTATCCAGTATTCCGTGCAGCGGACAGAAACAGACTGTTGTGTGCTCGGGATTTTCCAAAAAAATCACCTTTTATCAAAGTTACTAATTGATTTATACCATAATAAAACTTTCACACTAAGTTACCAAAAGAAACCCCCCTCACAAAAATAAATATTTTGGACCTAATGCTGACATATGCGGTTATCACCGATAGGCCATTCTCTGATTTCTTTTAGGATTCGATGTTCAAACTGCTATTATTTATTGCATTGAATATACAATAATATACCAATATGTTTGAACAGCGTATTTTTGAGATTGAATTTCGTCTTGCTTTGTCTGAAGAACTGGAGCGTAGAGGTTTAAGTATCCGCGAACTATCTGAATTGACGCATATCCCGGCTGTTACCCTCTATAAAATTGCTTCCGGCGAACGCGATCCCAGACTTTCAACCGTCAAAAAAATAGTTACTGTTTTCTCACCTCACCATGGGAAATTCATTGCGCTCATTGCGGCCAAGTTTCTCCTTGATGAAATCGAAGGAACTAAAATTCTGGTAAATGGTATTGAGTACCGGATAAAAGGTTATGCGGCAAGTTCCCTTGATGATTGTCTTGTCATGGCGGTTCGTGCAAGAAATGAAGGGGCTTCCGGTATCATCTGTGCCCCGATACTTGCCTCTCTCATAGAAAAAATCGTAGACGTTCCTGTTGCAATAATGAAACCGGATATGGATGCGGTCTATGGCGCTGCTGAATCCATAGCAAAACGACTCTAAAAATAAGAACGCTGAGGGGGAGATTTGAACTCCCGAGAGACTTGCGCCTCACGGGCTTTCCAGGCCCGCGCCCTACCGCTAGACTACCTCAGCCTAAAAACTAGCATAAAAGATGTGTTTTCTCCCTTTATTAACTTAATGAGTCGGGGGTGACAAACACCCGCGTCGATTTTGCGATCAGACCGGGTTTGCCGCAGACTATTTTATCTGAATCAAACAGTGATTCCGCAAGGGCGATCAACTGTCCGCTCTGTGTTACGAGAGCTACCTTATCTCCGCGTGAAAATTTTTCTATCGATATTGCACCGACTCCTGCAAGAATTGCTCCATTTGCAACCGATTTAGCCGCCTTGTCACGAATAATAATTTTTGGAATATCTGCAATTGCTTTTTCCGGCGGGAGAATCATTGCAGAAATTGCTGCTGTATTTCCCGTTTCCACCGCATCACGAATTTCATGAAGGGTGTGTGCCTCCTCGCATGAAAACCCTCCGGATTTTGTACGGCGAAGTTCGATCATCTGACCTCCGCATCCAAGCACATTTCCTATGTGAACACAAAGGGATCTGATATATGTCCCCGCTTCACACCGCACCTTCAGGAGAACCAGTCTGTCCTGCATATCGAGGACTTCTATTTTGTAAATCACACGGATACGAAGTGCCCGCTTTACTGCAGAGCGTTTTGGTGGTCGCTGATAGATTCTGCCGGTAAACTGTTTTACGACTTCTTCGACCCGTTCACGCGGGACATCTGCATGTAGACGCATGCACGCCACATACTCTTTTTCGTGTATTAGAAGAAGCGGAGCGAGCCTGACCGCTTTTCCAAGCATGACAACAAGTACTCCTGATACCATCGGATCGAGAGTTCCGGAGTGCCCAATATCGGATTTCAGCATCTTGCCGACCCAGGCTGCAACCTGATGGCTTGTAGGTCCCCGCGGCTTGTCGATCAGGATGACCCCTGTGTATCCCATCAGTGGCTCTCCGTGACTAAATATGCATTGAGAGCTTTGAGCGTTCCTTCAACTGACCCATCACCAACAACTGCGGGTGCATCCCCTCCGTACATCATTTCATTTGCAGTTACATCTCCGATTGCCATCTGGATGACCTCGTTCATCTTTGGAAGTTTTGCGAGGTGAAATGCTGTAGGACTCGTGAATAAAATTGCACCGACTCCTGTCAAGTCCAGGGCCTCATCTGTCTCTTCAATATCATAACATAGATATTCAGTGGGGATCCCTCCTGCCCGAAGTATGTCGTCGGCAAGTTTTGGATACGTGTTACCTGCCCGCGGGATCCCGATTTTTTTTCCGCTGATCCATTTACCGAGATACAGAATGAGGTCTTTTGAGTAAAAAAACGGCAGCATCTCTGCGGCAAGACCAATATTGTGCAGGGTTTTCGCCGTCTGCGGTCCATTTGCAATCATTCTGACTTTGGTGGCAAGCCGTGGGTTGATACGGTCTCCGAGTTTTTCTGCGACAAACGCGTTCGGGAAGAAGATGGCATCAAACATGCTGTCATTTGCTGCTTTGATGAAATTTTCTATGACCTCCATATTTTTTACTGGTCTTATGGGTGAAACGACTTTTGCCTTGTGATTATATTTTTCACAAAGGGCTGCATCTTCCAAGACTCCTGTGTGACGGGTTATGGCAATTAACATATATGGAATTATTGGATGGTTTGGTTTAATAGTCGTTGTGTCAAAAATATAGTATGCTTGGTGTGATTGCCGGAATTTTTGCAGGCATACTACTTGGAACTATTTCGGGTTTGGTTCCGGGTATTCACTCTAATACAATCGCAGGAATTGTTGCGGCACTTTCGGTTCCGTTGACTGCTGTGTTTGAAGTAGATGGTGTGTGTGCAATGATCGTTTCGATGATGATTGTCCACACCTTTGTTGACGCGGTCCCTTCAACATTTCTCGGTGTTCCCGACCCCGACACTGTTCTCTCTGTTCTTCCAGCTCACAAGTTATGTCTTGACGGGAATGGGCAGGAAGCAATCAGAGTATCGGCACTCGGCAGTATCTGGGGTTTTATTTTTTGTCTCCCGCTTTTTGTTCTGTTCGTGTTTGCGCTTCCCTCGGTTCAGGGGTATGTTGACTGGGGGATAGGTCTTGTGATTTTACTTGCGGCAGGTCTTCTCATTGTCTTCAGCAAAGCACCTGCCTGGTCATTTGCGGTTTTTATGGTTTCGGGGATTCTTGGGATCTATGCAATGCAGTTTTCGTATTTTTCCTATGGGGTATTTGGGATAGGAGAGATTTTACTCCCACTCCTTACCGGATTGTTCGGTCTCCCTGTGCTTTTTACCTCAATGAAATCTGTTACAAAACCGGCAGAACAGAAATTTACCGGGCTTCTCGTATCATGTGGGCAGATCCTTAAAAATGGCATAAAAGGGGCAATTGCCGGCGCAATCGTTGGGTGGCTGCCGGGTTTTTCAAGTGGTACGGCGAATGCCCTGCTTGCTGTTAGACGTAGTTCTGATTTTGAAAAAACGGAACCGAGGGAATATCTTCTCTCGACATCTGCAGCGAACACGGCAAATGCCGTTCTAGGTCTTGCTGCATTGTATGCGGTTGGTAGAATGCGTTCGGGGGCAATGGTCACGCTCGCCTCATTTGAACTTCCTTCGATTTATCTTCTGGTTCTTGTTGCAGGTATTGCGGCCCTGGCAGGTTATTTTGTCACAATCTGGGTGTCGAAGTTCAGTCGGGAAATTATGGGTTTGAATCAGCGTATCCTTGCAGGAATTGTATGCGTGTTTTTAGTGGGAATGACGGTTGTTTTCTGTGGTATGTTTGGTATTATGATTCTGATATTGGCATTTTTGGTGGGAATAATACCTGGGATGGTTGGCATTCCTCGGATTTTTTGTATGGGTGCTATTATGCTCCCGGTAATGCTGTTTACGCTTGGAATTTTAAATTTTTGATTTCACGACGCCGAAACTATCCTGATAATTTCCATTGTATGCGTTCTCAACTTTACCATCAACTATATGGATAAGCATCTGAACGACCCGCATTCCTTTTGTTACTGGGATATCTTCAGGACCGTAATTTACCATACAGAGTGTCAGATTTCCACGAAATCCGGGGTCAATATATCCTGCACCCAGCACGATGCCTTTTCTTCCAAAAGAAGAACGTCCCCAAAGCGTTGCGCAGAGGTCTTCTGGAAGGCTAATAAATTCCATCGTTGGAACAAGAGTCAGTTCTCCTTTTTTTATTATAATGTCCTCTGCACTTCTAAGATCATATGATGAAGGCTGGAGTGATTCTTCGGCGAATGGGTCGATGCCGAGTGTTCCATCTTTGATGCGGGTCCGGATGATTGATGAAGAAAGAACCATACAAGATATTACGCCCTAAAGACAAATATAATAATTACTCAGGACTTGTAGGGTAGTGGATATCCTTTCGGGCTTCGAACCCGAAGAACCGGGTTCGATCCCCGGCAGGTCCGTTCCGTTCATAGAGAGCGCATACAAAAAGCCCTGTTTTTCGCATTTTTTTCTGATCGTAGAGAAATGGCCGGAATTCTGCCGCAAATCCCTCTTTTAAATCAGAATATATTTAAGCAGAGGAGAGCAATTTTAACGTGAGGTGTAAAGAACTATGACTTATGGAATTGAGTTTGTTCCAGGAAACGTAAATGTCAAGCAGGTAGTTAACTTCTGCCAGCTCGCAGAGAGCAAAGACATTGACTTTGCATGGATTACCAACCACTACAACAACCGCCACTGTTACCCGGTCTTAACCGCAGTAGCACAGGCAACGACCTCTCTTAAGATGGGTCCGGGTATCATGAATGCATTCACTGACACTCCGGCAGCAATGGCATCCTTTGCCTGCACTCTTAACGAGATCTCCGATGGACGTGCAACCTTCGGTATCGGCCCAGGTGACCTGTCCACCCTTCCGAAACTGGCAATCCAGCCGGAAAAGCCGGTCGCAAGACTCGGTGAAGCAATCGACCAGATCCGCGCACTCTGCAGCGGTGCAGAAGTTAAGAAAGACGGCAAACAGTTCTTCGACTACGATGGTGCCAAACTTACCGGTGTTACACTCCCAGGCAAGAAAGGTATCCCAATCTATGTCGGCGCACAGGGACCCAAAGTCCTTGAGCTCGCAGGACTGAAAGGCGACGGTGCACTTATCAACGCATCCAACCCCAAAGACTTCGCAGTCGCAATCCCAATCATCAAAGCCGCATGCGACTCTGTCGGCAAGAAGGGATTCGATGTTGGAGCATACACTGCACTCTCCATCGACAAAGATGAGAAGAAAGCAAAGAAGGCAGCAAAGATCGTTGCAGCATTCATTGCATCCGGCTCACCTGAATCACTTCTCCAGCGCCACGGACTCGACCTTGCAAACGTTGCAAAAATCAAAGACGCACTTTCACGCTTTGACTTCGGTGCAGTCGGTGGACTTGTAACTGACAAAGAAATTGAGGCATTCACTATCTGCGGTACCCCGGACACTATCCGTCAGAAGTGTGAAGACCTTACCAAAGCAGGCGTTACTCAGATCATCTTCGGTTCCCCACTTGGACCCGACATGACGAACTCTATCCGCCTTCTTGGCAAGATTATGTAAATTCGGTCCTACCGATTTTACTCTTTTTTTTGCTTGTATCCACAGCGTCTATTTTACTTCATCTTGCAAAACCCTGATATAACGTCAGTGGTATATAGAATAAGGTATTCCGATGAACAGATTAATCATTGTTCAAAGGATAGTAAACATACAATAAGTGAAGATTCATGACAGAAAATCGTTCAAAACTTAACAAGGAACTTGCACAGATGCTGAAAGGCGGAGTGATTATGGACGTCACCTCACCGGCACAGGCAAAAATCGCAGAGGATGCCGGAGCCTGCGCAGTTATGGCTCTTGAGCGTATCCCTGCTGATATTCGTGCTGCCGGCGGTGTTTCCCGTATGAGCGATCCGAAGATGATAAAAGGTATTCAGGCGGCGGTCTCAATCCCGGTTATGGCAAAGGTTCGAATCGGTCACTTTGTTGAAGCACAGATTCTTGAGGCGATCGAGGTTGATTATATTGATGAAAGTGAAGTCCTTTCTCCGGCCGATGACCTTCATCACATCGATAAAACCAAGTTTAATGTTCCGTTCGTTTGCGGAGCCAGAGATCTTGGCGAGGCACTTCGTCGTATTGCCGAGGGTGCAACCATGATCAGGACAAAGGGTGAGGCAGGTACCGGTGATATTGTTCAGGCCGTCCGTCACATGAGGGCAATGAGTAGTGAAATCAGTCGTGTTGCCGGTCTTCGCGAGGATGAACTATATGTTGCGGCAAAGGATATGCAGGTCCCGCTTCACCTTCTTCAGTATGTTCATGAAAATGGAAAATTACCGGTTGTCAACTTTGCGGCAGGTGGTGTGGCAACTCCGGCTGATGCCGCACTTATGATGCAGCTTGGAGCTGAGGGTGTTTTCGTTGGTTCCGGTATATTCAAATCAGGAAACCCGGCAAAGCGTGCTGATGCTATTGTAAAAGCTGTCACGAACTACAATAACCCGGTCATGCTTGCAGCCCTTTCCGAAGATATCGGTGAGGCAATGGTTGGTATCAATGCCGAAGAAATCTCCATTTTGATGGCGGAACGGGGAAAATAAATTCATGAGGGTCGGTGTTCTGGCACTTCAGGGTGCGTTCATCGAACACATCAGAATGCTGGAAAGACTGGGTGTTGAGACGGTTGAAATACGTAATCGTTTTGATCTCCAGGAAAAATTTGATGGTCTCATTATTCCCGGGGGGGAGAGTACTGTCATGTCGAAACTTCTCATAGACCTGGGTCTTTTTGAGAAGCTTCACTCACTTATAATATCCGGTAAACCTGTGATGGGGACCTGTGCCGGGCTGATTCTTCTTGCAAAAAATGTTGAAGGGGGGATCCCGTCACTTGGGACAATGGATATTACTGCGGTTAGAAATGCCTATGGTCGTCAGCTTGGGAGTTTTGAAACAGTTGCACCATTTGCAGGTCTCGGAAATATTCTGATGACATTCATACGGGCACCGATAATTTTCAACCCGGGAAAAAATGTCACTATTCTTGCTGAAGTTGATGGAAAAATAGTGGCCGCACGTGAAGATAATCAGTTTGTATTGGCATTCCATCCAGAATTAGGTCAGGATACAACAGTCCATCAATATTTCCTGAATATGATTGCGGGAATTATCTGAACTTCTTTTTTTCTATACAGTCTCGTATAGCATTCTGTCATTAATATGGGGATGAGGGAATTTCCTCATCCCGCATCCAAAAGGAAAAATGAAAAAATTTGGAAATAAGATTACTCTGGTTTGCTGATAAGAGTGACCTTAGAGACAATCTCACCGGTTTTCTTGTGTGGCTTGCGGATAACTCCGTCGCATCCCTTTTCAAGTTCACGTGCCTGATCACAAAGGTTTGCTGCTGCACGCATCATTTCGTGTGCGGATGCAACGATTGGCAGGTAGTCAGTCCACTCTTTGGTCATGAAACAGCCTTTGACGTTAACGCCTGCGACTGCTGATGCGATTTCGTATGCTGCACGTGCTTTTGCCTGTGCAT
>CAYSRP010000040.1:0-12212 GCA_964433475.1 uncultured Methanomicrobiales archaeon | reverse complement strand
TATAAGATTAATTTTTAATGTATTTTCGAAAGAACCCAGTTAGTCCCTTCCGGTGTTTTGAAAAGAGGAACATCCTCATCCACAACTGCGACTATTCGCGGAACAGTGACCTGCTCGTCTAGTATCGGATTATACCCCTCCCGCATAACCACTTTGCGATAGACGCAAATTCCGCGCCTTTCCCATGCAGGAGTCGATGCAAGATTGATACCGTGTGCAAACGCAAACTCATGAAGAGCAGAGGCATTCATGCCGTCAAGTTTCCGCTGTGCATCAGCTGATGACACTCCGTCATCAAGAAGGAGCTTCTGACAATACCCATTCATGTGATTTCTCCACGCCTCGGCCTGACGCCATGAAAGATATGCGGGAAACAAACCTTCCTCTATGGGGATGATCCTTGCATCAAATGCCAGAGGTTCGGTAGCTTCCGCATAAAGTGTGAAGGCAGACGATGCAAACGCGGCAGACACGGATACAAGTTTTTCCACGCGGCAGTCAAAAACCGTGGTTGGCAAATAGAGACTGATCTCATCGGAAAACGTATAGGCAAAAGAGGGGGAAAGCCCGCTATCTGTAATGAGTGCTAGAGCCGTTTTGACCATTGCATTTGAGAACAGTTTGTCATACGGTTTTTTGTAACGGTCTTTGGAAAAACGATGAAACGACCTGCCGTCAAGTCGTAACACAAAAGGAACTGTTGTTGAAAGACCGGCAAAGATCTCACGATCTTTCATATAGATACTTATTCTCCGAATAAAGGTTCGCCGGCCACTTTGAAGGCACCGGGGATGTGACGGACTATGATGATATCACCGACTTCTTTAACAATTCTGTATGGTATAATGACGCCTGAGTAATTCTTCGTGTCAATAACATCTTTATTTACATTTGATAGAGCAAGTCCGCTGATTTTTTTATTGGTAACGTCCAAGACAACATCTTCCACTTTACCAAGGAAAACTGCCTTGTCGGAATAAACATTCATTCCAAATAGTTCTGATATCTGCCACTTCATAGTATTGAATGATATCTGCGTTTACGCATAAGTATTTTACTATTTCCTATGGATTAGGCAGAGGATATATTCAACATATAATACATCAATATAGTATAAAATCATGGAACAGATTCGGATCCGACACTATACAACGGCTGATTATGCCGACATCTGCCGGTTAGATGCACTCTTATTTGAAGGAATGGGAGGACATGTGCTGTTCCGTCACATCGAAGAATTATTTCCAGGATTATTATTTGTTGCAGAGAATAGCGAGACACACGTAATAGTCGGATATATTCTCGGAGGGGTCCATTTTGATGATCCAAAAACGGGAAAACTTATCCGAATCGGCGTAAAGTTGGAATACCAGAGAATAGAAGTCGGGACGGAACTTGTTGCCGCTCTTTTTGCAGAGTTGCGAAAACACGGAGTAAAAAAAGTTCATCTGACCGTCGCCGAAACAAATACGGCAGCACTATCATTTTACCGGAAGAACGGCTTTGAGATGAAAAAACGAGTAGAGAAATATTTTTATCCGGATATTCCCCGACTCGTTTTGGAAAAAGAACTTTAATATTCTATTAAGGGCAGAAGAGGATCAATCTCCTCTGAGTGAACCACTTTTTTGAGATCATCGTTATCTGCATACGGCATTCCTGCAACAACCTTCTGTGATAGTTTTTTAGAAATGCCTGGAATCCATTTGAGAGCCGCGGATGATAACGTATTGATCTGTATTGGAACAGGAAGGGCAGTCAGACTCCTGGAACCGTAGGATACAACGGCAACATTCTGAAGAGTTCCTTTCAAAAGCTGCATCGGGATCCCGACGAGCACAGGGTATGTTCCCATCTGACGACCAAAGGAAACCGTACCCGGAATTTCGATAAGAACGTCAGTGAGAATAGTGCCAACGGGGAAAACACGTTCAAGCATCGGCACGTCAAAAGTGCTTCGGACATCATCTTTGAACTGATGAAATAATTTATCATGAAGTCCCAGACAGTTATTTTCATATGCCCGCGTGCCCTCAAACGGCATGAGTTGACGGATATTCACTCTTCTGACGAGAAGTCCGGATGTAAGGATCTTGTCCAGAAACGCCTTGTTCAATGCAAACGTTTCTGCTGTTTCACCGGCAAGTCCCCCGATAAAGTTGAGACCTGGCAAAAGCTCCGGGATACCATGCCGGCGAACAGCACCAACTTCATTCACGATTTCGACCGCACGAAAAATCTGATCAGGTGAACCTTTCAGATTGTTTGCTGCGATTACGACAGGGTCGACCGACTCGACACCAAACGCTGCAATATCCCCCTCAGTATGCCCATCAACAATCACCTGAAGTGCCTCGCGGGACGCTTCTTCGTGACGGGCTATCGTTCCCGGATTTATGTTATCTATGTGGAGTGTTTTCAGATTCGGAGCCGCATTCCGGATACCGGCAAAGAGCGAGCGGAGTTTTTCGGGTTCCGGCTTCGGATACTCAAAACCTGATGTGCCGAATGCAAGCAGGTCAGGCTGCCGACCGAGACGGAAATGCACGGCCCCGACTTTTGCAAGAGCCGCTACCTCCGCAGAGATTCCTGAAACATCACGCATTTTGGGCATACCGTAGAACGGTTCGGTGCAAAAGGAACAACCGCCGGTTACACAGCGAAAACATCCCTTCGCCGTTTCAAGTTCACACATAACATACGGATAAAACGGATGCTGACATATGATATCGGCTCCAAGACTTGCCCAACGATCATAGTCCGGATACGACAAAATTCCGTTGGGCTCTCCACCGGAAAGAAACGAAGCCAGGGCTGCGGCAGGTTCCCCTCTAAGCATCGCAGTCCATCCGGAAACAGCCTCTTTAACGGCTCGGGCTCCGCCTTGAGGCGAGTAACCAAAACCAATCGGACCTCCCAGAAGAGAGATGGATCTTCCCCGGAGAGTGAACCCTATCTGCTGTAACTCGGTCAAAGTCGCCGGAGTACCGGACAAATATTTTCCCGGAACGGTTACTCCCGCGATCATCACGACAATAGAAGCATTGCGAAGTTTTGGAACGGCAAGAGGATTCTTCCGGAGTTCGTCGATGGTTACATACCGGACAACGTAGTCATGTTCCTTTAAGACACCCGCTACCGTTCGGATATACGGCGAGATATAGGGAGGGACACCCAGACACGCCGGCTCATCCACATACCCGTCTATGATGACTGCCTCAGACGTCATGACCTGCTAACTTCAAAAGTTTCCGTGCAATCATCAGTTTCCCGTGCTTTACCGGATCGACATTTCTATCGTCCAGATCAAAACCTATGAGCTCCACGGATTTTGCGTCCATCTCATGTGCTGCAAACACACAACGGTCACCGTCGGAAAAACCGCCGAAGTTGTAGACATTGTCCAACGGAGTGCTCTGCGTCGTTCCGACGATGGGTCCTTTCACCTTCGGGACCCATGACTGTACAAGAGGGATATTGTCTCCATGGGCATGCAGAACCAAAATCGTTCCAGCAGAATTCATCACGAGAAAATCATCATCCATACCATCCATATCTGAAAAAATAATATCAGGGCGGATCCCTTGTAAAAATAAAACACTTGCCGCCGCATCAGCCGCGATGACGATCTTATTTTTGAAATCCGCTTTCCTGATTTCTGTCATAAGTGACGGAGCATTCCCGCAGACTATACAGTCCCGCTGAAAAATCGTTTTCCTGAGAAGCAAAATATCATCTCTCGGTAAAAGTTCAGAAAGAATTCTAGCTGAACGCTCATCGTCTTCACGTGAAAAACCAAAATAGTTAAGAATTCTGGAATAATATGGTTCCCAGTCTTCAGGTTTCATCTCCCTCAGCCTCAGAAATCCCAACCAGTTTCATGAAATTGGAGAGAATAGGATCAATGACCATCGAAAGAAGTTCTTCCTTGTCTTTGACGAGGGAAAAGGCATTCAGGGAAATGGAAAGAGCCGCCATCGTTGCGTGACCACCTGCGGATGCTCCCGGGATCTTGGAGAAGGCTTCCTTCATAACATCACCGACATGCAGACGAATGTCCTTGTTTCTTGCGGAAAGTATGATGTGGGTATCGGTAATTCCATACACAAGAGATGTCGACACTCCTTCAAGTGTCAAGAGCATATCGGCTGCCTGGGGAACAGCATCCCGGTTTCTGACATAACCCACGTTGGAAAACAGGTATCCCTGCTTTACTTCACGGTTCTGTATGGCAGCACCGAGAACATCAATCGTTTCCTGAGACAGGGACGGAGACATGACGATCTCAAGTAAGGCGCGGTCTGCATGCGGGAGAAGGTATGCAGCATTATACAGATCCTGCGACGTGATGTTTCGTTGGAATTCATGCGTGTCTGCACGGATACCATAGAAAAGTGCCGTGGCGACTTTAGAATCGATCGGCAGATAGAGTTCCTGCAGATACTGGGTCAGAATGGATGCTGTTGCACCGGCTTCGGGTCTGGATTCAAGGAACTCGGGTTTATACTCTCTTATAACACCTTCTGCACTGTGATGATCAATAATAATATTGATTTTGGTGTTCGACGGGAGATCATTATTCATTCCCGGAGCAACGCAGTCTACAAGGGCAAGATAATCGCATTCAGCCAGAATTTCTTTGGTCAGATGCTCCATCTTGATCTCAAGCAGATTAACGAATGCACGGTTCTCCTGATGCCCGATGTTTCCCTCGTAGAGAATTCGGGTTACTAGTTTGCCGTTCGAGGCATCCTCTGCAATCACTCCTAATGCCATTGCACTGGAAATTGAATCAGGATCAGGATTTTTGTGGGTAATGATACCGAGTGTGCCGGTCCATGAAGAGAGAAGAGAGTGGAGTTTCTGGGCATTTCTCGAGGCTACGAGATTTGCCATGTGATTAACAGCTGATTTGGCTACAACCTGCTGCGGATATAGGACAACATCTGCTCCGTTGTCTGCAAGTTGGTCGGTGGAAAATAAATCCACAGCTCGGGCAATAATATTTGCTGAGGGATATGCCTTTCTGAAATTCTGAACTGCAATAAGATTTGCATCTTTGTCTGATGAAAGAACGAAAACCACTTCCGGCTCGGGAATCTTGGCTAAGAGTGCCGGATCACCAATTTCACCAACCATTGCCTGATGACGGTGATCACGCAGATCTTCTATTCGCTTTTCGTTGGAATCAACAATCAGAACGTTGTCATTCGATTCGTTGAGCTCTTCCAGTACGTTATAACCAATACTCCCGCATCCCAGAATAAGATATTTTATTTGCTTATTTTTATTTTTCTGGGATGCTGTCTGGGTCCCCTCTGTCTCAACCATGTGTATCTTATTTGTATTGGTAATTAATTAAGGATATGCTGATTTACCGCCCATTGAGAAACGGAAGAAAATCTATAAATAATGCCATGACGTATGTAATTAGGTCAAACGACACAGACTTGGGCCAGTAGATCAGTCAGGCAGATCGTCGGACTTTTAATCCGCAGGTCGGGGGTTCAAATCCCTCTTGGCCCGTTTTGTTTTTTCCAGAATATTTCAACAAAGTGTAAACTTTCAAACATTATTTTGTTCTGTTCAATTATTGAATGTAATCCGAAAATAGGTTACTAAAAAAGGAAAATAGGATAACTTATTTCTTTTTGGATTTATTATCTGACTTTCTCTTTGACATGGAGGGGAGATCCAGCATATATTTCCCATCATCCCCCATGCCAATGATGATATCCCGGGATTCTGCAAGCCGTTCGAGATTCAGTTCATACTTGCCCTTACTGACGATCCGAACACTTTCTACACGCTCCAGAATATCCGTCGGACGAGTAGCCGGACCCTGGTGTTTAACTTCGAGTATTTCCTGCTTTGTTTCTTCGGCAATTTTTTCGATAGACTTCCCTTCCAAGACGTCCTCGTTTTTAACGCGGTCACTAACGTAGAGAAATTTTTTTCCGCCGCAACTTGGACAACCGCGAAGGATCTCAACGGATCCGTCACGGAACTCGCGCCCGCATTTTGTACACTTATGTGGCATAGATTACTGTGCTGCTGAAGCCCACGCAATAAGTCTGTCTTTTTCCCGCGAAAGCATCTTCAATTGATCGACAGGACCAATCACCATAAGACGCGGAGCAGTGGTCTTTTTTCCGAAAAGTTTCGTCAATAATCCTTTATCATTTCCGACTGAGGGGTATGTCTCAATTTCGATACCGGAAAATGCTCCCGGGGTTATTTCCATCATAGTTGCCTCAAGAAGTTTCCCCTGTTCTTCCGGAGTAAGACCCTTCTCTAATACAACAACGCTGCCCTGACGAACATCATCTAAGATCAGCCGTATCTTTTCGTATGCGGTCATCTTGGAAAGACGCTCGGCAGACAACATATCAATCTGAACTCCCTGAATCATTTACCTCACCTGAATACCTCGGAAATCTTCGAGTAGAGTTCATCCATGTTATGACCCTCTAACCCTGAAAGTTCGACAACCGGATGCTGGGGGAATGCACTTTTTATTCTCTGCGGGGATGCATCCGGTAAATCGATTTTATTGGCAACAATGATGACTGGTAATTTACGTGCTTCAATAATACCGACCATCATGATGTTTACATGCATGAACGGATCCTGGGTACTGTCAAGCACATAAATGACCCCGTCAATATCTTCACGGAGCCAATGCATAGCTTCAGCAACACCTTCTGTTGCTTCACGGGCACGGGCTATGGCTTCATCCTGTTCCATACCATATTCCATGAACTCATGGTAATCGATTTTTGTTGTAACACCAGGCGTATCAACGATATCAATCAATAGTTTGCTACTGCCGGCATTGATCTCAACACCCTCTTTTCTTCTCGCACGACGAGTCTCGTGAGGAATTTCACTGACTGGACCAACAGCTTCACCAGTTACATCACGAACTATACGGTTTGCAAGTGTTGTTTTTCCCGCATTCGGCGGACCATAAATACCAACACGTGACCGTTTTTTGCCAAACAGCTTTCCGAAAAAGCTTCTGAGATGTGGAAATGCTACCATTAAATCACCTAAATTGGAATATGTAGTATATTCTCTCCTCTGAGATATAAAGCTCATTCTATTAAAATGATAAGCCGCAGAAAATCAATTTGAACATAGTGAAGAACCTGATGGAGAAAATATCTTTATTTGTTATTTATAACAGTTCAACCTATAAAATGCCTTTGCTCACAACTTAAATATCACAAAATAATTTCGTGTAAATATAACAAAGACCCCGAGAAAATGCAAAATATTTGCGCGTCAATTTTCAAAAATACTCAAATCATAAGGATTTTAAAGCATGACAGAGCATTAACTCATTATACCATCCATAAGATGATAGAAACATGACAACACCAGCAAACCATTCAAAAGGGAAAAAGAATTGTGTTCTTGATATCGCAAGTGTGAATGTCATATCAGTCCCGCCAACGATGAGTATTATTGAAGGTATCCAGATGATGAGTCGGCACAACTTCCGCCGTCTCCCTATTACAGATCCCGGAACCAAGAAGATGATCGGAATTGTTACGATCACCGACGTAATAGATATGATGGGCGGGGGCAACAGATACAATCTGATAGCCATAAAACACAAGGGAAACCTTCTTGCGGCCTTAAATGAGAATCTGCGGGAAATAGCGACGGAAAATGTAACCGGCTTTTCCCTTTCAACCACAATTAAGGAAGCAGCAACCGTACTGCTAAAAACCGGACATGGAGGATTTCCCATCATGAATCCGGACAACACACTCGCAGGGATAGTCACAGAATATGACCTAATCCGAATGCTGGCAGGAATTGAATCTGATTTAGTGGTAGAGGACATAATGACGGCAAGTACAACAAACGTCTCCCCGGAGATCCCCCTGAGTCATGTAACAAAGCAGATCGTTGAACACGGATATCGCCGGCTACCTGTCGTAAAAGACGGGATCCTTCTCGGAATGATAACCGCCACAGATATCATGGGTTATATTGGAAAAGGCAGAGTCTTTTCAGAGATGAAGACAGGCACAGTTGATGAAGTCCTTAATCTCCCTGTCAGAGATGTAATGACCACCGAAGATCTCAGAACAGTAACATCTGACATGCCGGTCAATGATGTAGCAAAAGAGATGCTGAACCGCGGAATCGGAGCTTTCCCCGTAATGACCGGAAAAAAGGTAAATGGGATTGTTACCGATTACGATCTGGTAAGAGCATTCACAGAAAACGTCTAAACCATCACCCACCAGAAGACATCTGAAAAAAACGCGGATGATTCATCTGGTGCCAAACCAAAGACACCCTTTGCAGGATTTGGGCTGCAGAGAAAAACGGTGTTTTTCCACACATTTGAAAATACAGTAAAAATAGGAGGCAGCAAATATGAACCAGAAACTTACAGTAAAAGACGTAATGTCCAAACCCGTTTCAATCGCAAAATCCGCACTGATCCCGGAAGCTCTTTCTAAAATGCTTAACGAAGGAATCGATCCAATTGTAGTCACCAATGATCATGTCGTTGTTGGAACCGCATCCCGTCGAACCATCGCAGAAAAAATGGGTAGCAAAAAAATCGGGAACATCCCCGCATCCCAGATTCGTGTTGCAAGCGTCACGAAAGAAGACTTCACATCGGTATATCAGGATCAGGATGCAGAATTGTTAGTCCCGCTTCTCCAAAGATACAAAATCGTCGTCGTATGGGATGAGGAACACAGGCTCATTGGTCAGGTCACCAAAGGAGACCTCTTAAGACACATAAGACCGGAGGGGTCACTTGATACTCTCATTGAACTTGCCCCAAGAATCGCTTCAAGCGACCGTGTCGTCCAGATCCACCGCAGAATGGCAAACAATGGTGCTACCAGATTTATCGTCATGGATGATAACAAGTCAGTTGGGATCGTTACCGAAACAGATGTCGCTAAAGTTCTCGTAAAATTGAAAAGCGAAATCGACAAGCACTTTGACAACGCTCTCCGAAATGTCACCGCGGGTGACATCATGACAAAACCTCTCATCACAACACAGGTAAACACACCCATATCAACAGTTGTGGACATGATGATTGCGAAAAATATCAGCACCATCCCGGTTGCAGATGGAGAGAAAATCATTGGACTCGTCACCAGAAAAGCTCTGGTCAATGCCCTTTAAACTTCCCTTTTTTTCTTTACCAGATTCTTCCACCAACTCTTTTTGTACTCTTCGCCGGCGAAAGGTTTCGCATAATCACTTCGGATTTTGTCACGTTATTATATAATGTGTCTCCACCGGAAATTACCGCGAAGGCATCGTTTTCCCCGATGCACCTGAGACCGTTTTGCGGCTCAACAGGCAAGACCAAGAGAAACTCGACAGGATCACCATAGAGTTCCGATAAAAGCAACTTCTTTGCCGCAATCTCTGCCGGAAACCCTTTCATTCCAGACTGGGTCGTGATGACCTCCCCAAAAACACGAACGCCATCCGATGTCCTGAGAAGAAGATCTATTTCCGCTGCAACACGCCCACCAACCTTGAACCGTATTCCCCCATCACGGGAATACCATAATCCATCGGGCGAGTATTTGTCATAGGGAATATAGTCAGCATCAGCAAGTTTTGCCACTATAGATTGAACACATGATGCATGTTCAGATGCGCTTAAAAGAAGTTCGTAAACAAGCGCCTCGAAAAACTCCCCTGCCGCAGATTTGTGCAGAGGACTTCCCTCATCGTAGAGAACGGCACGGGTCTGTTTTGTGAGGTGGTGAACGGCACGCCTGATATGTGATAGGGTAACCTCTTCGCCCGCAAGAATATCCGCCACCTCAGATGCTGACATCAGCGGTGAGTGAAGTAAGCAATCACTTTTCCGTCTTTGATTGCATCGATCTTCGAAAATCCAACCCGCTCGAACTGAACGATTTTACCAGCATAATCACGTACGGCAGGTTCACAGAATCCCTCGGATACACCATCGGGCATCAGAATTGAACAAGGTGCTATCATCTGCGCTGGAAGCCACTGAATGATCGTTGCCTTTGCAGCACGTGCATCGATAAGTGAATTGCCGGCATACTCCGCAGTGTTTGCTCCGGTAATTCTGATATTGAATAAGTCTTTGAGCCGGAGCATACCGCCTTTTTCAATTTCACTCTTCGGCAGAAAGATCTTGCCAGTAAATGGAAGAACACGTTCTCCCCGCTCGGGCCGATTCGGATACAACGGAGCGTGTGCTTCGGTATTCGGGGCATTAAGAATCTCGATTTCAACAGGATCCGGCACAAAGAAGAACCGGTCCGAACCTGCATCAATCACGGCCTTGTTTTGGGCAAATAAATTTTCCCACGAGAACGAGATATCCGTATCCCCCATACCAATATCGATGGTGGCAGCGCGAACTGCTTCCGGCTGAATACCACGGCGGGCAAGGGCACGAAGGGTTCCGAGATGAATATCGTCCCATCCGGTATAGATACCTTCGTTGATCCCTTTCCGCATTCCGGAGGTGGACAACTCAAGTCCGGCGATAGACATTCTTCCATAATGGTAGAAGTGGGGCATCTTCCAGCCGAAGTAGTTGTAGATATATTCCTGACGACGGGTGTTTGCGATGTGATCTTTTCCGCGAATGACGTGAGTCATACCAAGGAGATGGTCATCAATTACCACAGAGAAATTCATCAATGGATAAACAAAGACGTCGGGTTTTCTCGGATGGGTCGTACTGGTTAATACGCGCATCGCTGCAAAATCACGGACTGCCGGATCCGGATGGGCAATATCTGTTTTGACACGAAGCGTGATTTCTCCCTCAGCATATTTTCCGGCAATCATATCATCGAACCGTTTTAAATTCTCTTCAACTGAAATGTCACGGCATGGGCAGGGAATCTTCTTGAGTTTTTTCTCACGGAATTCATCGTTGTTGCAGGTACACATGTAGGCCCCGCCAAGTTTCAGAAGTTCGCGGGCGTAGTGATAGTAGATTTCAAAGCGGTCGGATTGATAGACCACATCGGTAATCCCAATCCCCAGCCATTTGAGATCTTCAACGACCATATCGTATGCTGCAGGATCGACACGTTTGGGATCGGTATCTTCCACACGGTAGTAGAATTTGCCGCCGTATTTTTTCACATAGTAATCATTCAGGACCGAGGCACGGGCGTGTCCGAGATGAAGAGGACCCGATGGATTTGGCGCAAACCGCATAACAACACCGTTCTCTGCATCCGGTAGTTCGGGAAGTTCATGACTCCGTTCCTTTTTCTCATGCATCTTTTCAATGGCTTCCGGATCAAGTGCCATCAGTTTTTCTTCCCGCTGCTCCAAAGTAAGGGCTTCGACCTCGGCAAGTATTGCCGGAAGCATCATATTAATTTCCTTTGCTTTAGATCTGAGTTCAGGATGAGTCCCCATTACACTGCCTAAAATGGCGCCGGCACGTGGAACAGTCTTGTGTTTCACGGCATTCTGAAGTGCCAGGACATATATATCATTGCGAATATCTGCGTCTGCCATGTTGAGTAGTTATTATTGGCGGGAATGAGTGTTTATACTTACGTCTCTATCCTGCAATACACGAACAGAACAAAATTCCCGTTCCAAAACAGCAAGTTCCTCACGTGTATTGATATTGAATGCCAGACCCGGCTCATCAAGCAGGAGACATACTTCATCCTGCACTTCATCAACCAGGCTCCCCATGAATATATTAATTGCACATGGTGTTGCCGGCACACCATTTATCACTTCACGATATCTTGGCAACATACCATATTTGTCGCACAAAGTGAGCGGGACCCACGTTGAACAGGCGGACTTTCCTGATGCATGATAAGCATCCAGAATCCGCAATATAATATCAGAAGTCAGGCAGGGGATATCTGCGGCAGACGTAAAAAGAGGACCTTCTTCGCCCGATATCTCAACTGCTTCACGAAGATCTTCACAATAACCGATACCATTTGTATCTATATGTTCCACATTATTCGCACGACACCAGTTTCGGGTATATGGGGTCTTATAGGATGTAATCAGAATGGGTTCACACCCGGCTCTGTTGAAGGCATCCAGCACCCAGGCTACCATCGGACGATTATGAACGGGGACAAGGGCTTTTTCTCCGAGCCGAAGTCTCGAACCCTCGCCACCCGCCAGAATCAATGCAAGCATTCAGCCATTGCCTCCAGGACGCGGGTATTCTTCTC
>CAYSRP010000039.1:0-12358 GCA_964433475.1 uncultured Methanomicrobiales archaeon | reverse complement strand
GATACTTAGACCAGACCCAGGAATATCCACGGCAATCGGAGTGATACTGCTCATCTTTTTAACTCTGGTTCTGGTCGGAGGAGTAGCCCTAATTTTCTTCGGTTTTGCAGACAATCTTGCTGATGAGAAACAAGTCTATCTTACCACAGAAGCTACGGGCAATAGTACACACCCGCTGGCAATTCAGATATGGAAGATAGACGAGGGACCAAAGCTGAAAGAGCTTTTTGTTTCAGTAAGCACCCCAAACGGAGTGTCCACAGGAAAGACGAATCTGGAGCAGGAAATTTTTTTTGAAGGGGAGAGCATCCCCATCGAATTTGACACAGGATTTCCAAAAGGGAGTTACCCTGTCACAGTAACAGGAGTCTTTGATGACGGGACCAAGCAGGTTCTCCTTATCAAAACCATGACTCTGGAAGCAGAGGGACAGACGATTCAGGAAGTAAGTACAGAAAAGCTGCTCCTTACGGCTGCTTATGCATACTGGGCACCAAACAAAATCTACCTGACTGATGTCACCCCCTACAAAAATATTACTAACATCTCATACTGGACGCTTGATCTGGGCTATTCCGGGGTGGACACAAAGATATTATCAGAACCAGCTAACGATCTAAACTATACCTACCCCCCTGAGGCATTTAGCGAATCTTCACAAATATTTGTGATCACATATACCGCATATTATACCGACGGAAAATCCAAGACCAGTGTTCAAAAAGAAGTACAACTGTACGCCAGCAAACAGGAGGACGAACTCGGAGACTACATCGGTAATTATAAAATAGGAGGGGAATCCCTGCAGGGAACAGGAAATTCCACGCATCACATACCGCTTATCGGAACAATATCCACTGAAATCTGGAGAGAGGATATTGCAGGGCGAACGATTAAAGTAGACGGACAAAACCTCCCTGCTCTTCAAATCAACCTTAATTCACCTAAAAATGGAGCAAATTCGGTGACCATCACCTGTGATACCGACTTCAATGTTGCCTCCACATATTTTGCAAGCGGTGAGACCTATAATGGGAATGTATCGACGATATGCTATCTCAATACTGCAGGAACATCCTCGATCACCATTACCCTGAAAGTATACGACATAAACGAAACCAAACTGGCAGAACAGACAACAGAAATAATCATCCGGGAATAATAGACCGGACCTGCCATACAACAAGAATAGAAGGAAAAAAATTATTTTCCAAATTTCTTCCAGGACTCTTCCAGAGCCGCGATCGCCGGAAGTTTCTTTCCCGTCAAAAACTCGATACAGGCACCCCCGCCTGTTGAGAGATGGGAAAACTGCGACTCAAGACCCATACGCTCAATAACTGCTGCAGTGTGCCCCCCTCCGCATACCGAGAATTCAGCATTCGACGCGGCACGCAGAAGTTCAAACGTCCCTGACGCGAATTTTATATCCTCAAATACTCCGGCAGGACCATTGAATACGATCGTTCCGGAATTTTTCAGCGCATTTGCAAACTTCCCAATTGAATCCGTTCCCATATCCATTATCGGACAATCTTTCGGAACCTTTTCAACAGGATACTCTTTGCGTTCATCCTTCTCTTTCACTGCAACGTATTCCGGCATAAGAATTTTATCAGGATAAGAATCCAGAATATTTTTTGCCTTGACAATTTCCCCATCATAGCCGAGAGTGTGGATCAAATTCTTTGAAGGTTCACCAATGTCGATGCCCTTCGCCAGATAAAACAGATTTGCCACAACGCCGATGACGACAACTTTGTCGGCCGTCTTATTCGCCAGAACATTGCCGGCAACGGCGATCGAATCATCCACCTTCGCACCACCGAGAACAAACGTCACTGGTTTTGGTGCAGAAGTGAAAACTTTTGAGAGCATCGAGACCTCTTTTTCCATCAGAAGCCCCGCAACCGACTTCATCGCATATGGAAGACCTGTAATCGTAGGCTGGGACCGGTGCGCTGTCCCGAATGCGTCATACACGCAGAGGTCTGCCATTGAGGCAAGTTTTTTCACAATGTGGGTTTTCGCCCCGTCTTCGGGCTTGAGAGTAAGATTTTCCTCTGCAGAAAAACGGACATTCTCTAACAGAATGATATCCCCCGGGTGAGACTCACGGATCGCATGCTTGGCACAACTCCCAAAAATATCATCAACATAGGTAACAGGCATACCCATGAGCCTCTCAAGCTTATCGGCGTGAGCGGCAAGCGTGGTGAAATCCTTTTTGCCCGGTCTGCTCTGGTGAGCGAGGACCACAACGCGGGCATCTTCAAGAGCCTGAAGCGTGGGAATGTGTTCACGGAACCGCTTGTCGTCCAGAATAGTATTAGAGGAAGGATCTATAGGGGAGTTGAAATCTACACGGACAAGAACCGTTTTCCCGCGTGCCTCAATATCTGCAAGAGTCCCGAATTTCATATGAAGAGAATTTGTTGTTTGTACCTATAAATACCAAGTGTCTTTACTGTTCACCAGTATTCTTGTCGTCATTTCCAGACCCCTCGGTTTTCTTCGCCAAAGCTTCCTCTTTCATCCGCATCTTCTCCATCATCTTCTTTTTAGAGCGGTAATAATTCAGCGGATGGGAAACCGAATCACAGAGTTTGTCCTTATTTACGCAGATCCCGTGTGTCAGCATCGTTGCACAGGATGGAGTTGTATATTCATTCGTTAATATGTGATCGACCTGATAATTCGTCATATCTGCATTGTAATCCGGACTTCTCGCAAAAATCCCGGCAACCTGATCCCCGGACATGCCAACATTATGCAAAAATGCTGTCATCGAAAATCTTCCCGAATGGGTAAGATTCACACCGGCGGCAGCGGCAGAAATCAATGCCTGAATACAGGGCGGATACGCAGACTCATCGATAGCTCCAAACTCGACAAGCGTCCGCTCCTGCACTGCGGCGAGGATCTTATCGCTCCAGGGAAGATATTCTTTCGCAATGGACTCCGGCACATCAAGCGGGAGACCGGACGAAATGATCGATCTGATCCTTTCGGCAATCAGGACATCCTGCTCGTCTGCGGTAATTTTTACCTGACCCGCCTCGACCTCGCGATTAATGAGACGCCACTTGGCATCACGCACCCGTGCTGCGAGTTCAATATACCGTATAACGGGAAGAGAGCCGTCACCGGTCGTTACATCCAGTTCCTCGCACACCCGCATTTTCAAGAGCGCGTTCTCTTCAATATGGAAAAATCCGTAAACACGATATGCCTCCATCTTACAGAAACGGTCAACCGTCCGCTTATCCTTCGTGCAGGAAACCAGGACCTTGGCAAGAACATAGGTAATAATGTCCGAAACCACATCATCTTCGGATTCAGGATATACGGCTTTCCCGTCGAGGGCAAGAATGACCCGTTCAGTTGCCTTATCAAGATAAACACGACCGGAATTTGAACTGGAAAGACCGGATACTTTAATTCCGCGGGATGCAAGCAACCCCTGCGCTTCCGGCAAAAAAGGATAGTGAGCTAAATCACGCTTTTCAACGGACGTTCGCATAAATTTTAGTCTGCCTCGATTCTCGGGGCAAGCAGATAACCCACATTCCCTTTACCACCGGCATAGACAAAGGAGAACTGGACCGGGTGATCATTTCCAAGACGGATCTGAACCTTGTCTGCATGACCCATAGATTTACCCATATCTTTCAGGTAATCCAGAGAGAAGAGAGATTTGGCATCTGCACAGGTAATATAATGAATATCCTCACCGGACAATTCACGCTTGATCCTGTCGGAATCTCCATCGGCATTCATGGTAAACACGGATGTTTCAGCAGATACAGAAAGGGAGATTTTATCAGAAACCATTGAAGATGCTTTGATTGCATCATAAAACATCGCACCGGGAACTTCGAAGACCGTGGGAAGGTTAAGATTCGGCGCGTTCGGGTCTTTCCGGATTGTTTTCGTATCGAGCAGGGTTATTGAATATTCATACCCACCGAAACTGATTTTGAGTTTTTTGCCGGAGTCATCAAGTTCGAGCGAGACAATATCTGTCTTTCCGATCATCGACATCATCGAACGGATTTTTTCAATATCAAGACCGATCTCACAGGGTTCTGCCGAGAATGTAGTAAACGCGGATGCAGAGAGCTCTAAAGAAACCATGGCAACGTTAGAGGTGTCCACCGTGATTGTTCTGATCCCTTTTTCATCAATGTGAAGACGGCACTCGTTTACCAGCGCGGAGACCGCATCGATAGTCTCACGAAAAATATCTGCTTCAATGGTTGCTTTTAACATCAGTATAACCCTTTGACACACTATCTTATACCAGTGTGACAAACTTTAATAGTATAATTATATCCGCAATCATATAAGATATACGTTAAGTTGGGAGGAAATAAGATGGGATCAAAATGGTCAAAAGATAGTGTATACAGAAAAGCCATGAGGGACGGATACAGGGCAAGATCCGCGTATAAGCTCATAGATATCAACGAAAGGTTCAATGTGATCAGGGAGACGGATAATGTTCTGGATCTTGGTGCAGCCCCCGGAAGCTGGCTTCAGGTTTTAAAAACAATGACTGAGGGGCAACTCTGCGGGGTCGATCTGAACCCGATCACCCCCATGGAAAACGTCATGACGTTCACTGGGGATTTCACCGATCCGGTCACCCAGGCAAAAATCCGTGAAGCCATGCCTTTGGTAAATGTTATAGTCTGTGATGCTGCACCGCACCTTTCAGGAGCAAAATCCTATGACCAGGCGCGAATCATGGCACTGAATGAAGAGGCGCTTAATTTTGCAGAAACTATCCTTAAACAAGGAGGAAATATGGTCATAAAATCTTTCCAGGGAACAGACTTTAATGACCTGCTTCAGCTCTTTAAAGAACGGTTCTATTCTGTAAGAGTGATCCGTTCGACGGCAACACGTCAGGGAAGTACCGAGTGTTACATCATTGCCAAAAACTTTATCGGCGATGCAAATGATGACCGAAAGAGCAACAGATGAGCCGTCGGGGAAAAAATCCCCTTAGAATTTATATAATATTTCTTTTTTTCACGCATGTGTTAATTATGAAGAGCACCAATACGTAAGCAGATATCGCCATGACAGAAGAGAAAGGCAACATCGGGAACTACGAAGAAACCTACAAGACCTTCTCCATAGACGTCCCGAAATATTACAACTTTGCGTTTGATGTAATTGACGCATGGGCCAAACGTGACCGTAATCACCTCGCAATGATTTGGACAAACCAGGAGGGAAAAGAAAAGAAGTTCACCTTCTGGGATATGATGATCCATTCAAACGAGGCAGCAAATATCCTCAGGAAGTTTGGAATCCAGAAAGGGGACCGGATCCTTCTGATGCTCCCGCGTGTCCCCGAGTGGTGGATATTAGTTCTGGGCATTATGAAACTCGGAGCAGTATTCAGTCCAGCTCCCCATATGCTCACCGTAAAAGATATCGCCTACCGTATGAAGGTCGGCGGCTTCAAGATGGTCATCACCGATAGCGAGAATATGGCAAAAGTAGACGAAGTTGCAACTGAGTGCCCCCACCTTCAGCTTCGTATGATCGTTGATGATATCCCAGGAGAAGGACTGCCAGCTCCATGGATAGGCTACCAGAACGAACTCAAATATCCGGCTCAGGTATCAACAAAACTTGTCAGTTCTGCCGGTCGTACGGTTCTTGCAACCGACCCGATGCTGATATACTTCACATCCGGAACTACAAAGGACCCAAAGATGGTCCTGCACGACTATGCTCACCCGCTCGGGCAAACCGTCACTGCAAAATTCTGGCATGACCTGACCGAACATGATGTCCATTTTACCGTTTCCGATACAGGATGGGCAAAATGCGGCTGGGGGAAAATCTACGGACAGTGGATATGCGGCGCATGTATCTTCGTCTATGATTACCGGACGAAATTCAATGCAACAGAGCTCCTTCCATTAATTGAACATTACGGGATCACGTCGTTCTGTGCCCCGCCGACGATCTACCGTATGCTCATTATCGCCGATCTGAAGAAGTTCTCCTTCTCCGAGCTTCGTGAATGCACGAGTGCCGGCGAACCGCTGAATCCGGAAGTTATTCGTATCTGGCGTGAAGGAACCGGCATTACGATCCGCGAAGGGTATGGTCAGACCGAAACCTGCTGCTGTATTGCAACCTTCCCCGGAATGGAAGTTAAACAGGGCTCGATGGGCAAACCAATGCCAGGCTGGCACATTCAGCTGCATGATGATGATGGAAAAGAAGTGCCTCAGGGGGAAATAGGTAAGATTGCCATTTCATTGAATCCAAGACCTGTCGGTCTTATCCGGGAATATATCAACAATCCGGAAGAAAACGCCGCAATGTTCGTGAACGGCTGGTATTATACCGGTGACAAGGCACGCATGGATGAAGATGGATACTACTGGTTTGTCGGCAGAAACGATGATGTGATCAAGAGTTCCGGTTATCGTATCTCCCCCTTCGAAGTAGAGTCGACCCTTCTTGAACACCCAGCAGTCAAAGAGAGTGCAGTTGTCGGTTCACCGGATGATATCCGCGGGATGGTCATCAAAGCGTTCATCGTATTACACTCAGGATACCAACCGACCGAGAGACTTGCCAAAGAAATTCAGGCTTACGCGAAGAAGACGACCGCGCCCTACAAATATCCGAGACTTATCGAGTTTGTGGATGAACTGCCTAAGTCGTTCTCCGGAAAAATCAAACGCGGCGAACTTCGTGAACGTGAAATGAAACGCTCTGCTGAGGGTAATTCCTCTGAATAATTTTTTTTAGATCGCGGATTATCAACTTACAAAGAACAGGAAGATATTTTTCATACAATTACGCAGAAATAAATCCGCAGATATATTTAGCAGAACATCTAATTATTAAGAGCACTTTTTGTGTGATGACAAAGCTTTGCAAGCAGAGACGTCAAGCAAATAGTCAAGTCAGTTGCGAAGGTAGCCAAGCCAGGTTAAAGGCGCCAGCTTCAGGGGCTGGTCTCGCAGGAGTTCTGGGGTTCGAATCCCTTCCTTCGCACTTTTGTTTTTTAAACAGATTGAGTTCGTAGTTTCACTTTTCAAAAAAAACTGAATGCAAAAATTATTTGGAACAGATGATTTCGTTCTCGGTCACGATATAATCCATTTTTGCATCATATGGTTCGGCAGGAATGAATCCAACTTCCTGACAGGCATATGCCATACCAATCTTCGGAATATCCGGATTTTGTTCAAAAAAACGGTCGTAGTATCCGGCTCCGTATCCAAGACGATTGCCCAAACGGTCAAACCCGACCATCGGCACCAATACCACGTCGACCAAAGAAGCTGCTACTGGTTTTTCACAGGAAATCGGTTCAGGCACCCGGAACGTGCCCGGCTCCAGTTCCGCCATCGATGTGAGATACGAAAGCCGGAGCGTGTGGGTCTCTTTCTCGATGATCGGCACGACCACGGACTTTCCCTTTTCCAAAAGGCAGTTGATAATCACCATCGACTCGACCTCGGGATCTTTTGCCACGTAGGCAAGAATCGTCTGATAAGGTTTGAGCAATTCCTGGAGCCGGCAGGTAATGTAATATCCTTTCTCCCGCCGTTCACCGAGAGATAAAGCTTCGCGTCTTGCTTTGAGGATGGTGCGAAGCTCGGCTTTTGTGGTCATTTACGGTTTGTTTTCCGCACGCGGACGGCAACTCCCCGGTTCGAGCGTTTCATCTCATCTGCGCCCATTGTGGTTTTGCCGGTCGCCTGATACCCCTCTCCTCCGACAAACACCTCATCGCCTTCACGGATACGCGGATCGCAGTCAGCAATTCCCGGAGCAAGAATATCTCCCTGAGGAACAAAGCCGTCCGATATCCACACCCGATATCCGTTGATGTACTTCCAGCCTTCGTGGGTCGGGCGGAGAAGTCCGGTCTCCGGATCGATGGAAAATATCTGGGTCTTCTTTTCGTAGATCTTCTGGTTCGGGTATCTGCCTTTCGTAACCCAGCCTTTGGTGTCGATAAGTTCGTCGAACTGCCAAAGAAGCGTGCCGCGAACGGGATCGATACGGCGTTTTCTGCTCTCGCGAAGAGCATCGTTCAGGGCACGGAGCGAATCCTGAGAAAGCGGCTTGTCATCGTTACAGGTGAACTCCAGTACAATGCCTGCCTTTTCCGCGGCGATCTTTGCGACCTCTTTTGCCCCGCCCTCAAGATGGCAGATGACCCTGTCATAATGATGCTTGGTTAAGTAGGCGACGAGATATTCGACAAGGATCGCTGACTCTTCCCTGTCCCAGTAACCGGTGACCGGCACATCGTAATGTCCTGCAGGATAGACGAGTTCAAGTTCCCGCGGAACTACGCCGAGAGGCGAGGTCACGATCACTTCATGGGCACGCCCATCAACAACACGGGTGAACAACTGATGCGACCTCGAAAGCGAGTAGGGTTTTCGTGCAGCACAGGGCAGAAGAACACAGACATCGGTCCGTGAGGGGATGAACCGGTTTACAACACGGTCTTCGAAGAAAGCAATTTCCGCACGCGTCATGGACTCGGAGGAGTTTGCCAGGAAACGGGAAGAGCGAACGACCGGCAGATGTACCGCGAATCCGGCTTTCCTATCCACGTGACGAAGAAGAGCGACCTGTTCTGCATGAAGCCGGCAACGCATTTCCATGAATTCACGGAGTTGACCCTGTTCGATCCATGTCCTCGCAAGGGCGATCTCTTTTTGCAGAGCGAGACGGTTATGGAGTTTCAGGTCGCCGGCTTTGCAGCCTGGACAATCACATATCCCTTTTTCCATGTAGGAGGCATCAAACTCGCCTTCGGGCGTGCAGAACTTTTTCTGAACAGAGGCAAGATCAACTGCCGTATAATCAAACAGATCAAAGCCCAAGTAAATAAGTGAGGCAACGTTCGAGGGGAGAGCACAGGCCGGAGCATAACGTGCGGCGTCCGGCGGACATACCGCAAGAAGTTGTTCCATATATTCTGCATGACGGCGTGCGTCGGAGATGACCGTGTTCCAGTTTGCGAAGAGAAGAACATTGCCTTCGACAGACTCACTTTGCGGGTGAACGGTCGTCGGCTCTTCACCTGCAGTGAAAAATTTCTGATAATCAACCTTTCCTGCAGATAGCGGGAGATTGGTAAACCCGCGATCCTTTAATGATGGAAACACCGATTCAACATCAATCACTTTGGGAGTGCTGAGGGTTTCTTCATCGGAAAGTTTCAGATTTCCTATTCTTGCCGTTCCATCACGTTTCCGTACATCAAACAAACTCATGTAATAACCTCGGCATCAGGGAACTCTGACTTAAACATCAGTTCCCATTTTTTGGTCGTTGAGATGGTGATTTTCGTATCCGGATTTGTTGCCATGAGACCTTTGAGTCCTTTGATACCATATTTCATCATTTCTTCGTCCCATGCAGGGACTTCTGCCTGACCTGCCGGGAACGTCTCTGCAAGTTCATACGGGAGGGGACCAAACGGCGGTTTGAACTCAATGACTTCTTCAAAACGCGAGGGAACGGGACCACCTGCAGCAATGAGTGATAACGGGGATAGTTTCACACGCGGGATCATCTCATGGTAGTTTTTGACCTCGGTCCTCTGGCAGGACTCAGTGCCACGATAGAAAAACCGGCGTTTGCTTGCTCTGTCGAGATGCTCGATTTCGCCAACACGTTCAAGAAGTCTACGATATCCATCCAGAAGTTTGGGGTGGGATCTGCAGCGTTCGTCTACGAGTTCCCAGAGTGTTCCATCCTGGATGGCGGCACGAACTTTGGAGATCTCGGCCATGGTGACCGCGAGGTTATGATAAGCTAGGAGTTTTTCTTTCTCGGGAGATTTTCTGAGTTCTTCAACGGTATGACTCCGGCAAACAGGACATGCACACGGAAGTTCGCTCATGTCTTCGAGATGGAGTGTGCCTGACGGAGTGATGTATCTTCCCTCTTTTGCATAGAGAGCGTAAGCGGCCGAATCAAAAACATCGCATCCGAGAGCGGCGGCGAGGGCGAACATGGATGGATGACCCGCGCCAAAGAGATGGACACATGCTCCGGGGTTGAGACCTTTTTTCGCAGCAAGAACCACATCTACCAGTTCGCGATACCGGTAATTTTCAAGCAGAGGTACAACTGCACCAACAGGGCAATAGGCAAATCCCATCTCTGAAACTCTTTTGCCTGCGGATTCACGAAGATCTTCAAAGGTCGCGCCCTGCACGGGTCCCGCGATCGGAGCATCATCTCCGAAGAGTTCCTTTGCTTCCTTCATCCTGTTCATGGTGATATCCATCTGGGCGATCACATCTTCGCGCGCAGCATCGGGATGAGTAGGAATATCCAGAGGGACCCACAGGTCACTTCCAATGTCTCTCTGGAATGAGAGGGTCTGTTCATTGGTGATATCCACACTGCCGTAAACCGACATCTGGAAGGAGCCTGAGTCGGTCATGATGAGTCCGTCGAAGTCAAGGACTTCATGCAGACCTTTTTCGAGTGCGGGTCCTCTGAACTCGTCACTTTTCGAAAATATGTAGGCATTGGTAATGATTCCTTCAACACCCATCTTTTTCATTTCCGAGGGGGGGATTATCTGGAGATGGGGATTTACTACCGGAAGTAAAGCCGGTGTTTTTATTGTTTTATCGCCGACTTTCAGTTTACCGACACGCCCAGCTATGTCTTTGTGGATTACTTCAAAAGTTATTGTCATGTTATTCCTCGAATATCTGCCCTTCAAATGTCAGAATATTGCACGCGCTGCTTTTCCAGGCATCCAATCTGAGTCCTGCTTTGTAACAGGTCTGATTCAGGAACTCTTCAGGGGTCCACTCGTATTCAGCGGCTACCTGCGGAAGGAGAAGCCCTGAACGCCCGTTCATTTCAGCAATGAGACCGTGTTTTCCGACCGTGATGGCTAAAGGACGGAGTTCCGGTTCACATTCCAGAGGGATAGGTTGGGTCAAAATGGTGACTTCAATTTTGATCTGTGCAAGTTCATCTGTGGAAACCGGATAAAACCGCGGGTCGTGAAGAGCGGCCTGATTTGCTGCGTCTTTGATCGCTTCTCCTAATGGTATAACGGGATATGGATAGCCGATACATCCGCGGAGGTCACCGCTTTTTGTGAGAGTTACAAAGACACCTCTTTTTTCAGAAAAGATGTCGGTAAATTCCGGTTCTGCTGTCGGTTTTACACCGGTCACGGCGGATTCCACATACGTTCGGGCAGCTTTGAGGGCAAGCTGTCCTTCGTTCGGCCTTAAGAGATGCATATTCAGTTATCTGTTGGGTTTCAAAGATGATGAATTCAATGGAGGAGAGAGTTGAGACTTTGGCGAAGAAAGGCTTACAGTGAAAACAGCCGACAATAGTATGGAAAACACCACGGGAACTGACCAGGACAAAACAGAAAAATGTCTGCCCGATTCTTACCATGAGAAATCAAACAGAGCAGACACTATTTTCTTAGACCTGCATACTCATTAAAATTATTAAATCATCCCGTGGACTTACTATATCCGGTGTTGACGTCTGATGTCAACCCCCACAGCAAAAATGCGGCAACATGCATATCTCAAAATAACCGACGAGAAAGGAAACATCCTCAACACCATTGCAGGAAACCTCGGCTATCTTAGCCGCACCAACCTCATCGCCGCCTGTGTCCACACTCGAACTGTTTTCTATTCCCCAATCTTGTATCAGTAAGGTATCTTACTTAATTTCATCAAAGTGGGATCAGAAAGATGTTGAACCGCCCGAAGGCTGCTCCAAATACTCTCTCAATAGATCCGTCCAAACTGCATTTTTGCTTTCTGCGTATATTCACACACAAATGCAGTCTTACTTATGGTATATCCGTCCCGATCATGTTCATAACGTTTCCAAAGGGATAACTTCAATTTTTCATACTCTTTTGCAATCTCCGGATGTCCATTGAGATAATCCCTGAAGTATAATTCGTCATTGTCACCGTAATTTTTCAGATGTACATGAAACACCTTTTCAGCAAATCCATTCGGCGTATATCCCTTATTAAAATGAATATGGGTTTCATCCTGCGCCATACACGTATAGCCGTTACGTAAAAGCAGATTTTTTATTTCATCAAATTCACTCAGGTCAGCCTCCACCAAAATATCAATGATCGGTTTCGCCCAGATGCCCTCTATTGAGGTACTGCCGATATGATGTATTTTCACGGTATCCGGCAGGATAAGCATGAGATGATCTTTTTCTTCCCGATATTGGTCCGCCCAGCAGACCTGGTGCTCTATCAACTGAATCGGAAACAGTTCCCATAATTCTTCCAGCGTCATCTCTGACATAGATTTACTCATAGAAG
>CAYSRP010000038.1:0-12470 GCA_964433475.1 uncultured Methanomicrobiales archaeon | reverse complement strand
TCTTCTAAGAATCTTCCATCCATTCACCCGCGGAAGAGAATCCACCGCGATTATTTTGCGGGGAACTTTGTATCCCGCAAGACGCTCTTTTGCAAATGCAAGCAAATCGGCATTTTTATTGGGGCTGTCCCAGCCCTTCCTCCAAACGACCGCGGCAGCCGGGATCTCCCCGCGATGTTCATCCGGTATCCCGAAGATAGTGATCTCCGAAATGCCTTCAAACTGGATCAGGGACTCTTCGACTTCGGTCGGATAGATCTTCCAGCCCGACATGACGATCATGTCTTTTTTCCGGTCCGTGAGGCAGAGCCTCAAATCTTTATCGAGATACCCGACATCTCCGGTAAGGAACCAGCCGTCTTTCAGGAATGAAGCAGCGGTTTCCTTCGGCATGTTCCAGTATCCTCTTGCGACCGCCGGACCACGCAGAGCGATTTCTCCCGGCATATCGATCGGGAGTTCAATCGTCGGATCCGATTCGTTCACGATTTTTACTTCGGAGAAGCAGACCGGATGACCCACACTCTGGAATCTGTCGGCGGAGGAATAATCCTCGGGGCGGATGACCGTTCCCGTTCCGATAACAACGGTCTCGGAAAGACCATAGGCGTTGATGACCGGGATATGATACCGGTAGTGGAATTTTTTCCAGATCTCGTGATGAAGCGGTCCGCCTCCGGAAATGATTTCCCGGACGGTGACAAGACTGCCTTCGGTTCCGGACGGTGCTTCGGTGAGTGAGTGGATAACCGGCGGCATTCCCGCAAGGACGGTGACCTTGTGTTCTTTGCAGAGTGCGAGATAGTTTTCCGGCTCATACCTTTCCATCATTATATACATGGCACCGGCACGCATGGCGGCGATCCCCCAGGAAAGACCGACGTGACCCATCGGATAGATCCCGAGGTAGACATCGTCCTGTTTGAAGGTGAGGACGTCGCATTCGTTGTGGATCGCGGCTAACCAGTTACCATGGGAAAGCATGGCGCCTTTGGGTTTGCCGGTCGTCCCGGAGGTGTACTGGAGCTGACAGAGATCAGAAAATTCCGTGTTTTCCGGCAAAAGACGGGGAGCATTTCTGAATGATTCGATATCTTTCGGAACGAATATTTTGACCGGCAGGGTCCGGGCAGTTTTTACGCCGGCATCGTCGGTGATGAAGACGGAAGCACCGGAATTTTCCACCATATATGCCAATTCAGCAGATGTATACACGCGGTTCGTTGGTACGGCGATGGCCCCGATCCTCCAAATAGCAAAGTAGGAAAAGAGATACTCGGGACTACTCTCCATATAAATAAGAACACGATCACCTTTGGTCACGCCGAGAGAGAGAAGCTCCCGGGCGATCGCAGAACTTATCGATAATATTTCTGCAGAAGTGTAGGAAGTATTTCTCTCAGGGCAATAAAATACCGGTTTTGCCAGACGGCAGGAGTTTGCATCAAGGAAGGTCGTTATATTCAGCATCACTTATCACAACTATACTGTAATGTATAATTATGTTCATCAATGATATAAACATAACTCAAAATTCAAAGCAACGAAAGGGATTTCGGGGCGAAGGCAAGAAAACATCTATTTGAGCGCACGTGAATATAATGACTTATCTATGGCAGATACACCAGAAGGAAACGTTGCGCCGCTTACCTGTACCGGAGTGATACCTCCCCTCATCGATGAGGAGAAGATCCGGGAAATCGTTCGCGGGTGGCTGGATTCCGAAATAAACCCGTTTATTCGAGACAACGAGATCCGGATCGGAAAAGCTGTGCTCATCTATTATCCCTTCTGGAAATTTTCGCGGGAGGATGGCGGAGAGGATGTGATCGTTTATCGCCCGGCGTGCGGAACACTTCTCCCCGGTATGCAGAACATGGCAAGAGAAAATACCAAAACCCTGCCGGTCCCGGAAGATGCAAATATTTTGCCTGTTACGGCGTATTCTTCGGTCTATCTGCCCGATCTTCATGGAATCGCACGCGGAGAGGAGTTGATCGCGATCCCATTCTGGCTGGTGAGCTATAAAGTCAAAAACTCCATCTACATGATAACGGCAGACGGAGAAACCGGTGTTATCTACCCGAGCTGGCATCCGGTGAAAGAACCGGTGAACTGGAAAAAAACTGCTCTGATCGCCTTTATTCCGATGGCACTCATAAGCATTCTTGCCGTTTACGTAAGTCCCTGGTTTTTCCTTTTCGTGATAGCCCTTCTGATATTTTTCCTTTACCAGAGTCAGATGATAGGCGTGATAGATCTCAAATGCAAGGAGGGAAAAGATGGGGCTTGAACGTTCGGTCGAGGATCAGATCTCTGAGATCCGATACAAAGCAAAGATCACGAAAGGCGTTGCCGACCGGACGATCCGCGAATGGTTCACGAAAGGCATCAAAGCCCACGATCTGGCGAATTCTGCGGTCGTCACGGAACTTTATCTCCTGTATCTGCCGTTCTGGAGATTTATTGCCCAGGGGAAAGCCGTAGCCTGCGGATACTCTGAATACACGGAAAAAACCGGAAACGTCATCAGAAATATTTTCGAGGAACTGATCGACGAGGAGTTCATCTGGACAGAATGTGCCTGTGATACAGGGAAATGCGGCATCACGAAACTCTGGCTCGATCCGGGAGATGAGGTCCCTTATGTCCGGGGTTCGGTCGTTTCGATGGAGCCGGGAGGTTCTGCGATCGAAGCAAGCAGACGCGGGCGTGATGCGGTCCACAAAAGAATAAAAGAGACCGCGGCACAGCGTATCGAAAAGCTGACGCTCGAAAAAACGTTCCTGATCCCGAAGGTATTCGAACTGGTGTATGCTCCGGTCTGGGTCGCTCACTATGAATACAAAGGAGGGAATTATACGGTGATCGTTGACGGCGTAAAAGGTGAAGTTCTCGGCGGAACATCGCCGATAAATCTTACGGCACGTACAAGAATGATGATCCTTACACTCTCTGCAGGCGGGATCATGATTGGAGCCGCGGCCGCTATGCTCATCCACACCGGACCCTATCAACTCTCGGAGATGTTCCAGATCATTCTGCTTCTTTTGGGTATCGCCATGTGTATGGCAGCGTATCCGGCGTTTCGCGAGGGAAAGACCTGCGCCGGTTCAGGAACGATGCTGCATATCTCATCTCTTCCGCCGGCAATACGTATCCCGAAAGAACTCACTGACCATGAGATCCTGAACCACGAAGCGACCCTGCTGAAATGTCCGTTCTGCGGTGAAGTCATCGAACAACCTTGGGGCGAAGTCGTTTCAGCCTGTAAAAAATGCAATCACCTTCTGGATATCACGGCAAAAACGGTCAAAGTCGTGCCCTACGATGTGGCGAAACCTGATCTTCTTTCCAAAGCCGCTATGGATCCAAAGGAACCGGACTATATCCCGTTCTGGAAATTCGATGTGGATCTGAAAGTGACCGACCAGCTTGTCGGCGGAGATACGACGACCGGTCTTCCCGATATTGCCGGCAACCGCAGTTATTATATTTGTGCGGGCGATATTCCGCGGTATGTTGTTGAGCCGTGGGAGATCGATCTGACCATCAGGAATCCGGAGATCGTCGAGGATAATGCCGGACGCGACGGCGGAAAATATCTGCCGATCCTGATCAATCAGAAAACAGCACGGGAACTCACCGAGTTTTTGTATCTGCGGTATGAAACAGAGAAGCCGGGTATCTTACAGGTGCTCAGATACAACCTCAAAGTGAACAATGCAAGGATCGTCTACATCCCGTATTATAAAGAAGAGACATCATACCTTCCGGGGATCTGAGACCCGGCATCATTACGGT
This sequence comes from uncultured Methanomicrobiales archaeon, assembly GCA_964433475.1. Classification (GTDB taxonomy): domain Archaea; phylum Halobacteriota; class Methanomicrobia; order Methanomicrobiales; family Methanocorpusculaceae; genus Methanocorpusculum. Next base: position 8,666 of record CAYSRP010000038.1, on the reverse strand, counting down.
ATTTAGTAAGGTGTTTTCCGGGTTTGTCAGATAAAGAGTGTATCCGGACACTCATTTGAAGAGCCGGACGTTTGACAAACCTGGTGTGCGGGGAAAAAGGAAATATCCATGGACCCCTGCTTCGTTTATAGCGGACCGTTCAGATATGAGAGGGTTTTACTGTACGGTCATTAAAACCAAAAGGCATTGTCGGGTAGTTTGATTATTTGAAATATACACCTACATCCTTCAGACCATTTCTCATCGCGATCGTGATGACGAGCGGGGTGATCCCTTCAACGACTTTCGTCATAGCAAGAGGTCCGGCATCGAGCGGCTTCAGTTTGGACACACTGCCGACAAGCTCCATAACGGTCTTCTTTGCTTCATCATCATCACCGCAGACAGCTACGCTGTAATCCAGAACTTCGTCGAGTTCCATCCATTTGTTGGCTGCAACATTGTTGAATGCTGCGATGAGTTTGGTTGATGCCGGAAGCATCTTCTGGATAGCGAGCGCTGCGGATCCTTCAGCCGGTGCGTCCGGGAGGAAGTATTTTTCTTTCGGGTTTCTGATCATCGGGTTGATAAGGGAGATGACGATCTTATTTTCAAAGACGGATTTGCCGATGGCCTCGATCGTGCCCTGAACTCTCTCGAAAGGTAAGGAGATGATGATGATATCTGCTGAGCATACATCTGCATTCGTTGTGCCGGAGCAGGTCGTTGCCGTGCATTTCCGGTCGTTCAGAGCACAGACGACACCGTCTGCTGCAACGCATGCCTTTTCCGACTCACGGGAACCAATGACCACATCGAACTTCTCGCCAAGACAGATACGTCTTGCCAGACCTTCGCCGATGTTGCCTGTTCCGCCAATAATTCCTACTGTTTTTGTCATAAAAGTAATCCTATTGATTTATTTTTCGATGGGATTTCTTCCGGCAATGCAGAAAATGAAACCCAAATCGACGATTTACTCTTACTCCTTATCCCATATACCCTTTTTGTTCATAAATTGAGGGACAATGCCGTAAAAGCAGTATTATCGCCGGATATAATATGGGTAAATATTTACCGGCTTAATTAGCATAAATACATGTATTAGTCTGCTTAACAGCAAATTCATATGAATTTAAATAATTTATCAAAGGTGATTCTATGATAATTTTGGAAAAACCATACGTTTCCGACTATCTGCTTAAATATCTTGCGTCAAATAAAATCCCGGTACTTGAAAACGAGTATGCCGTTTCCAATACCAGAGGGAATACCCTTAATTTCATAAATACAAAAGAGGCCGTAAAGAGATATCATGACGGTGAACGGCTCTACACGGTTTCCGAGCATTCCCTTGACTGGATATATGAGAATCTGCCGGACAGCGAACTCGTCCATAAGATCGGCATACTGAAAGACAAAGCACTGTTTCGTAAAACGGTCTCCGGTCTCTACCCAGATCTGTTTTTTGAAGAAGTCACTCTGGACCAGTTGCGAAAAGGGGATCATGCAAAAATTCCTTATCCGGTCATTCTGAAACCGTCCGTCGGATTTTTCAGCGTCGGGGTTTATGCGCTGTTCAATAAAGATGATCTGAAAAATGCAGTATCCGACATCGAGGCAAATATAAAAAAATGGACGGCTGATTTCCCCGAAACGGTCATCGGTTCAAAATTCCTTCTTGAGCAATACATCAGGGGTACGGAATATGCACTCGACGCTTATTACGATACAGAAGGGAAACCGGTCATACTGGATATCCTGACGCACCGGTTTGCATCCGAATGCGATGTCAGAGATAGAATATATTACACATCCGCAGAGATCATGCGGCAGTACCTTCAGCCGTTTACCCGTTTCCTTGAACGTATCAATACAAAATTACACATAACCGATTTTCCGATGCATATAGAGGTCAGAGTTACCGAAGACGATATTATCCCAATCGAATTCAACCCGCTGAGGTTCGCCGGTTCATGTTCTACGGATATAGCGTATTTTGCTTACGGCATAAACACGGTCGACTGTTATCTTAACCAGATCAAACCGGATTTTGATGAAATTATCGGTAAAAAACTTGGGAAGATATACAGCATGATCCTGCTCGACAAGGGCGGAAAAGAACTGGATAATGACAGATTCAACTACGATAAACTCTATAAAGATTTTGAACATGTTCTTGACATCCGCAAGGTCGAGGCACCGGAAATGGGATTGTTTGCTTTCCTTTTTACGGAAACAAGCGTTGGAAATGAGCAGGAACTTGACAGGGCACTGGTATCCGACTTTTCGGAATACCTGATCTGAGAAAAAAATCATCCGGTCCTGAGGCCGGGCAATGCATAAAGGAAAAGTGAATACCCCGCCGGCACCAAAATAAAGGTGAAAAATAGTTCCCTGCATACCATTTCATGACAAAAGAGATACAGCAGACTCTGGAAAAATATTTCCATCACCAGGCATTTCGTCCGAATCAACAGGAGATCATCGAAAATATCGTAAACGGACGGGATGTACTGGCAATTATGGCAACGGGAGGGGGAAAATCCCTCTGTTATCAGCTCCCGGCCCTGATGCTTGACGGGATGACGATCGTTATCTCCCCGCTGATCGCTCTTATGAAAGATCAGGTTGATTCACTTTCGTCGCAGGGTGTGAGAGTGGAGACCCTGAACAGTCTGCAGACGTATGACGAACGCCAGAGGGTCGAGCGGGCGATGCTGGCAGGATCGGTCAGGATTCTCTACGTTTCACCCGAACGGGCAGTCACCCCAAGTTTTGCTGCGACCCTTGCAAAATGCAGAGTTTCACTTTTTGCCGTTGATGAGGCACACTGCATTTCGATGTGGGGGCATCAGTTCCGTCCTGAGTATCGGGAAATAAAAAATCTCCGCGAAAAATTTCCTGATGTTCCATTTGCCGCTTTTACCGCGACGGCCACCCAAAGGGTCCGTGAGGATATCATTACCGAACTCCGGCTGAAAAATCCGGCTGAGTTCATCGGAAGTTTCGACAGAAAAAATCTGAGGTATTCGGCATTTGCAGAACCGAATGCCCAGGTGAGGATCCAGAAGATCATCAGCTATGTAACGGCCCACAGAGATGAGCCGGGGATCATCTACTGTTTTTCCCGGGCAAACACGGAGGAGCTTGCCGAGCGGCTCAGAAAAGTCCATATCCTCGCAAATCCGTATCATGCGGGTCTGCCGACTCCTGAAAGAAGCAGGGTTCAGGAGGGATTTCTGAATAATTCTGTGAGGGTGGTCTGTGCAACGGTGGCTTTCGGTATGGGGATCGATAAGCCGGATGTGAGATACGTCATCCATGCCCACATGCCAAAAGACATCGAGTCCTATTATCAGGAGACGGGGCGTGCGGGACGGGACGGGGCACCGGCAGAGTGTCTGCTGTTTTTTTCCGCCGGGGACCGGAAAAAAATGGAAAATATGCTGGACCGGGAATTTGCCGATCCAAAAAAGATAGATATTGCCAAGGCAAAACTCGACCAGATGTATGGTTACTGTATCACGAATTCGTGCAGAAGGCAGATCCTCCTTTCCTATTTTGATGAAGAGATCGGACCGTGCGGGAATTGTGACCGGTGCGGGGCACCAAAAGAGAAAGAAAGATCTGCGCCTGTGTCCGGAAATTTAGCGAAGAACATTGTTTCTGCTGCAAAAGATGTCAATGGGATGTTATCGACGCAGGAGTTCGTGTCGTTTCTTCTCGGGATGGAACGGGCAAAGACGAAGAATCTTCAGCTGGATACCGATCCGTATTTCGGTCTGGCAAAAAAGAAGGGAAGGGCCGATGTCGAGGAGGAGGTCCAGCGTCTTATCCAAACAGGAGATCTCGTTTTGAAGGGAACATCCGTGATGAAAGTATGTGCCAAAAAATGAGGGGCGTTATCTGAGCAGTTTCCTGAACTCTGCCCCGGTCTTTTCTATGTCGCTTTTCTTAACTGCGTCGACCATTTCGGTATAGTGTTTACTTCCCGAACGTTTTTCTTCCATCCATTCATTTGCAAACCTGCCGGATTGGATCTCCAAAAGGATCTCCTCCATATTTTTGCGGCATTCGTCCCCGATAACACGGTCGCCCCGCGTAATTCCCCCGTAACTCGCGGTCTTTGAAATGAAATCATGCATCTTCGAAAACCCTCCTTCGTAAACGAGGTCGACGACCAGTTTCACCTCGTGGGCACATTCGGAAAAGGCGAGTTCGGGCGGGTAGCCGGCTTTGACGAGCGTCTCATACGCCAGAGAGATCAATGCGGGAAGACCTCCGCAGATGACGGTCTGTTCCCCAAAGAGATCCGTCTCTGTTTCATCCTTGAACGTAGACTTGAGAATGGCAGAATGACCGGACCCAACGGCATTGACGGCAAACCCGATCGCCAGATCAAGAGCGTGACCGGTATGATCCTGATGAACTGAAACGAGTGACGGAACTCCCGAGCCTTCCGCAAACAGTTTACGGACCATCGGCCCGACCCCTTTCGGTGCAACGAGGATGACATCCACAAAGTCGGGAGGAGTGATGAATTTGTAATGGATATTAAATCCGTGGGCAAAAACCAGACACTGCCCCTCCTTCAGATAAGGGGCAATGTCTTTCGTATAAATATCTGCAGCCGATTCATCAGGAAGGAAAAATCCAAGAATATCGGAGCGCATTACAGCATTTTGCACAGACATAACGGAAAAACCGTCAGAAACCGCTGTATTATAGCTTTTTCCGGGACGATTTCCGACTATGACATCCACTCCGCTGTCACGAAGATTTTTGGCCTGGGAACTCCCCTGTGATCCGTAACCAAGCACGGCAACGCGCTTTCCAGAGAAAAAACCGGAATCAGCATCAGATTCCGAATATTTTTGTAACATATATGTAGAACTAAATTGAATCCAAATACGTATAAAATTATATACCCTCATCCCCATAAACATAGATACACGTTGCCGTGCCTCAATCGATAATGGTGCCCTAACGTAAAACAAGACACGAGATACATAATGTCACTACCAGATGTTCAGTCAACCGCCCCGGATGTAAGAATCAGCCTGACGCGCGTTGGGGTCAAAAATGTCAAAAAACTCGTAGAAGTTGCCAGGCCGGGTAAACGGTCAATGATTTTCATCTCGGAGTTTGATGTCTTTGTAGATCTACCAAGCAGTCTGAAAGGTGCAAACCTTTCCCGGAACTTTGAAGTGATCGATGAAGTACTCCAGCAGGCAACGACCGGCGGCGTCAAAGGCATAGAAGATGTATGCGGGATCGTTTCCAGGAAACTCCTTGACCACCACGAATATGCTGACAGAACTGAAGTCTTTATGAAAAGCTTCTACATGATGAACAGAGAGACACCCGTTTCCAAGACCGCCTGCCAGGAAGTTATCAACGTCTACGCCCACGCGGTAGCTCAGAGAACAAAAGGGATCCCGATCGTAAGAAAAAGCGTTGGCGCAGAAGTCACCGGCATCACCGCATGCCCGTGTGCCCAGAATATCATGAAGGACCACGCCATGCATGTCATGGAGAAACTCGAGATCCCGAAAGAAAAACAGGACGCGTTCTTCGAAGAGATCCCGATGGCGAGCCACAACCAGCGTGGACGCGGGTTCCTCTGCGTAGAGACTGACGGAGACATTGTTGTGCCGCTCGAAAAGATCGTCAAGATCTTAAAAGAGTCCATGAGTGCAAAGATCTACGAACTGCTGAAGCGCGGCGATGAAAGCTATGTCGTGATGGCAGCCCACAAAAATGCCAGATTCGTAGAGGATTGTGTTCGTGAGATGGCAAAACTGGTCGTTACCAACTTCCCCGATCTGCCCGGAGATACAAACCTCATCTTAAGACAGACCAATGAGGAAAGTATCCACCAGCACGATGCATACGCAGAGAGAAAGGCAACTCTCGCGGAACTTCGGGAAGAACTCAACCTATAAATCAATAATCACTTTTTTCAAAACGATCCGCGAGCCCTCTGGCAAAAACAGGCGGTCGAAAAAATATCTAAGGGGACACGTGTGATCTATTTTCTTCCCGGATAAATTGTTATAAAAATTATCAATAAGGCGTGTTATTTCAACATAACAATAGGGATAACTTTATTAATTTATGACCTATTGTGAAATGTATATATGGTTTGAACATCTAACTCTCACAAAATCAGAGGTGCAATCCTATGGCAAACGACACGAAACAAAAAATCATTTATGCCGCATCAATGGCGGCAACCTATCAACCTGACTCTTTATCCAACGACAAACTGGAGGCTGCAACAAAAGGTCACGGCGCTCTTGTACTTCAAGTCTATGCTGCGGCCAACTCGATCGCGGGAGACATCTTCTGCTCAATTTCCGGAAAGCAAACAAACTGTGCTGAAAAAATGACGGTTCTTGACGCATCTCAGGGAGAGATCCCTTTGGATACAGTCATCGAAAAAGCCGTTAAGGCAGCTATGAATTCAGGAGCTGCTCCTGAAAATGCAGCTTTGATCGTCGCAGCCCTTGCCTACTTTGCAGGTTCTGCAGCACGATCGGGCGTTCCTCTGGGAAACAGAAAACTCGGCGCAATGGCAAGAATGCATGCTGGCGGAGCCAGAACGAGCGCCATTGCCTTGGTGACCGGAAAATCCACCCACAGAATCCAGGCATTTCCCGCCTACATGGCGATCTACAAAGCTCTTGGCGAGAAAAAACTCACCAGAGTTGATGGATCTACCCTCCCCGGATTCATCTCCGGCGGAACTATCTATGGTCACTCCGCACTTGGGGAAGACTACAACATACCGGAACTTGCCTACAATGCCGCACAAGTCGGAACAAAGGCCATGCTGAATGCAATGGCCGGAGCCGGGGTCACCCCGCTTGGACTTTGGCCGGCATTGATCGGGGCAGCGGTAACGATGGAAATCGTCCATCCTGACGCAATTTTAGGTGAAGAGTTTGGCGCTTTTGGTACAGTCGATTCTTCCTATATGGCCGGGAAAGGCGCCCGCGATGCGGCAAATCTCCCGGAAAAACTGCATATCCGCGGAACCCACGAGGAGTACGACACGGCAAAACTCTTAGGAGACTTTGGTCTCATTCTCAAAGATATCGGCGGACCGTCAGTGATAGGGTCAATGGCATTTTCAGAAATCTTTGCCGGATTTGAAGAAGCGGCGATGATCGGCGCAGGATTTTCAGGAGGACCAGTCAATGCTCCCCTGGGTCACGTGATTGGAGATGTTGTTCCTGCCCTTCGGCTTTTAATGCAGAATGGCGGTGACGTATTTGCGGCGGCTGAAATCATCAGGGAATACAAAATGAACTCGTTCATCGATCCTGAACTTGCTATATGCGGTCTGAACACCATCGCACGAAAAGCCGAGCAGGTTTCCCGCGGGAAGATTACGAAGACATGCATCTTAGCATCTGAAGGAGTTCGGGACAGAGCGATATTCCGCCGTGCGGAAAAAACCTATGAGATGATGGAAAGCGGAAAATCTTTAGCCGATGCGGCAAAACTTTTGGACGAAGAACGCAAAGCGTATGTCGAGAAGAGGGGATCTGCGATCCTATCCGGATTTACCGGTCACACCATTGAGCTGAAATTCACCGAAACCAAATCCCATGGAAGACGGACGGATAAGTTCACCGAGAAGTATTGGGGATTCGATTCCTATGTTTCCTATGACATAAAAATCGACGGAAAGCCCTATCATGTCGAAAATCTGAGTGCAAAAGAGGTTCCCGCTTTTGCCATTGAAGGTAAAAACAGAGACAATCCCGACTGGGGCATTGCTCTCCAGTGTGGAGCGATTCTCACACAGGAACTGCAGTACATCGGTCATACCATCATCAATGTGACGGTTCCGGCTGCCGTTGGCGCTCTGTTTGATATGGACGCAAAAACGGCGGCAAAAGAGGCAGAAAACGGAGCATATCTGACCCGCTCGATCCCAGGTGCAAAAGATAAGGCGATTGAAGTTGCAAAACTTGCCCAGTTGATCTATGCAAAGATGGAAGAGCCTTTCCCAGAATGAGAACATTAATCGTTGATCCGCGAATCGGAGGTATCAGCGGAGCTGCCTTAACGGCGGCTCTTTCTGATCTTGGTGATCTTGAAGATTTGAGAAAAAATACTGCTGATGTTGTATCAGAACTCAAAGGAGAGGATCCCAAGAAGATAATGGAGAGACTGGGATTCTCGGATGTTGCTAAAGAGAAAGCATATGCTGTTTTTTCTGATCTGGAGGCTGCATTCACGAAGTTTCATGAGGGAAATTTTTCCATCACCCAAATACTCCCGGATATTTTGTATCCGATAGCACTGTTGGATGCGATGGATTTTCTTTCGTGCCCGATCTATGCGACACCGCCCGTTCTTGGAGCCTGCCAACCAGAAACTCTGGAGATCTGTGCCCGGCACCGGATGCCGATTGCAGATACTTCCACCAATGAGGAGCTTACAACACCTGCCGGTGTAGCTCTTTTAGCAAATCTTGCTGTTGTTCGGCAATCGATCCCCTCGATGACGCCGGCGAAGACCGGATATGCAAAAGAGGAGGGTCTTTTGGTCGTTGAAGGCGAGGTTTCTGATTTGACGGAAGAGAGGATCATCATTCTTGAGACAAATATAGACGATGTATCCGGGGAGATAATCGGGTACGCCGTTGAGCAGCTATTATCTGCCGGGGC
>CAYSRP010000037.1:0-12576 GCA_964433475.1 uncultured Methanomicrobiales archaeon | reverse complement strand
TTAGTCATGATGAATAAGGACGGCAGGCACTCCTGGTTCCATGATGTTGACCCCTCCCTTCTTGAGGATATTTCCCAATCACTTGATATTCCTCTGATCAAATGCGTATCGGGCGGGGACGATTATCACCTTGAACTTGAGGAAGGACTCCGCCGTGCGAAAGAACTCGGAGCCGAGGTCTGCGTATTTGGGGATATCGATATCGAAGAACACAAAGAATGGGGAACTGCGAGATGTAACGCAGCCGGGCTGAAGCCCTATTATCCGCTCTGGCACAGAGACCGGGAGGAAAACACCAATGAACTCCTTGGTCTCGGGTATCAGTGCGTGATCAAATGTGTGAGAAATGCTGATTTACCACAAGAGTTCCTTGGGAAAGTTCTGGATACCGAGATGATAAAATATATGAATAAAAAAGGACTCGATGTCTGCGGTGAAAACGGTGAGTATCATACAATTACCGTTGGCGGTCCGATCTTTCATAAACCTGTGGCATATCAATGCGGGGAAATTACCGACCTCGGCAATATCTCTATGATCAACATCACGCCAAAGGATATCTGAACGTATTCAATAGCGGTCTGTCTTATCGGTAGATCAAAAAAATAATTGGGTTATGTTTGACCACCAAACATATTTTTTTGTATCATTAATCAGACAGAGGCGGCTGATTATGTCATGGCATTTTAAGGTAGACGAATCCATTGTTTTTTGTCCTTGGAATAAGCAAGAACCGGGAGAATCATATCATATCCGGGTTTACCGAAACCGAAGAGTTCCTGCGTCTCAGTCTGCATTGCGTGCATAAAGAGTGTATTCGGGATATCCATCGGGCAGTGTTCCTGGCACTGACCACAGTTGATACAGGATGGCGCAACGTGTGCGTAACGGATCATGTGGAACATGAAGTTTGGCGGGATGCGTCCCTGAGTAACCAAGGCCGGATCTTTTAGTTTCAGTTGATCGGCCTGTTCTGGATATCTGTGATGGGCGGGTCTGACTCTCTATTTTCCTGATTTTTATCCGGATTTTCTGCAGCAGAAAAAAGCGAAATTATATTTCCCGGGGTGTTGATGTATTGACATGGATAACCTTGTATGGAGCATCGAACTCCCGCGGGAAAAAAGCTCAGACTATACTGCTGTGGATTACGTCATCAACGACCTGGGTGTTTTCGCAAAGACTGAGATCAGAACGAAAAAAACAGGCATGGTTCCCCAGTTATGGAACTTTAGGGTCGGTAAATATAAGATAAAAGGAACCGATTACCTGGCACAGGCAATGAAAAGAAGTGCTTTGCTCTGGCAGAAAATATCCGATGTCACCATAGATGATCTGGTGATCACCGTTTTGGGAAATCGTGAAACTAAAATCCGGATCTTCTGTACTGTTGAAAACTTTGCAGAAGTAGAAGCCATGATCAGGACAATGCGGACTAGACATCCATTAGAGTCGGGACCAAGCATAGACGCTGCCTCCTGGATTTGCTGGGAGGAGGACGAGGACTGGGAGGCCGGCGAATCTCTGGATGATATGATAACTGCAGAACGAAACGGGGTCGATCGATTTATTGAGGAGGATACACTCGAAGAAACTATTATCCGCTAAGATGCCTTCAATAAAAAAATTATATACTAGCAGTATGCAATAATTGGTTTACTATGGGAACATTTTTTGATAATCTGAAAATCACGGCAAAATCCGGTGCTGATGAAGTAAAGAAGACGATAAAGATCACCCAGCTTGAGTCTGATATCAGCCAGCTGGAAAAGCAGGAAGCAAATATTTATGCGCAGATAGGTAAAATGGCGGTTGAAAACGATGGTGCGGAAAAGTATGGAGACCTTGGAACCAAGCTCCTTGATCTCCAGAAAAACCGGGCAGCAAAAACCGCCGAGTTAGCGGAACTCAAACCTGAAGAACAGAATTCCGGATATGCGAGCCCCTCAGAAGATAAGGATGGTTTTTGTCAGGCCTGCGGTACAAAATATACTGCCGGAACGAAATTCTGTAGTTCCTGCGGTGCGAAACTCTCCTAACTCCGTTTTTATTGGATATCTGTTACGCTTAGCGTCTGCACTTTCTCTCTCAAACAGAATATCAACACAGAGATGCCGAGTATTTTTTCTCCATTTGAAGTAACGCTTTTTTTATTTCAATATCCGGGGAAAATCCCCCAAGGTCTCCGCTGGAAGCAATAACTCTGTGGCAGGGCACTATCAATGGTGTCGGATTTCGTGCCATGGCATTTCCAACAACTCTTGGATGGGTCCCGGCACACTCTGCAATTTCCGCATAGCTTCGTGTCTCGCCGTAAGGGATTATGGATACTGCCTGGTATATTTTTGCATATGGTCCTTCGCCTGAAAGTGCTGACGAAGTAAGCGGTGAAAGATCCCTGCATTTGCCTGCAAGGAATCTGATGAACTGGATCGGCACCGGTCCTTCAGGAGCGGATCTTACAAATCTGACCCGGTGAACGGTCAGTTCATCATAATCCACCGCCACTTTCCAGAGCCCGAACTTACATGCTCCCTGCTGCATCATTTCCCCACTTTACAAGAATATTCTTCACCGTATCCGCATCACACTCTCTGAGTTCATCCTGCATCCAGGGAGAAAGCCCGCCGAATATCTCATCATCCAGGAATCTCTTATCACCGAGGATCAGAACACCGCGGTCTTTTTCGGTTCTAAGGACACGCCCTAATGCCTGCATCGACTTATTGATCGCTGGAAGTGTGTAGGCGATGAACTCTCCTTCGGCACCGAACTTACGCTTGAAGTAACCGTTCACCATCCGCCGCACAGGGGTGTAAGGTGCGAGCGGCAGACCGATGACCATCGCAGCTGTCAGCTGATCTCCACGATAGTCCAGCCCCTCACTCCATTTTCCACCGCAGACCGCAAACAAAATTCCTGATTTGTGTTGTCCCGGCAGTGAGATAAACTCCTTCAGCGCCTCAGTTGCCTCATCTGATTCCCGGGGTTCCACAAATATCCTCTTCGTTCTGATCTTACTCAAGCAGGCTTCGGCAAAACGGCTCTGCAGCTGGTATGAAGGGAAATAAATCGCCACATTTCCCGGTAATTTTGCAAATGCAAGTATATATTCTGTGATTGCTTTTGTGTTTTCTGCATTCTGCCGCTTGGAAAATGCAGTGGTTATATCCCTTGACGCGAGTATCAGACGATTTTCTTTCGGGAACGAATTTTCTAATGAGATCGTTTTGACGGGCATCTGACCAAAGTAATATTTTTTGTATGACTCGACCGGCGACAGAGTTCCGCTGATCAATATGGTAGCCGAATGTTTGGAAACCAGTTCCTGCAATCGGTCTGCAGGATCGATGTTTCTGACTTCCATTGTGAGGGATTCCATGTCCTTAGTATACACGGTCAAAAATGCAGGGTCTGTCGATGACCTATACAGGCGAATCAGGAATTCACAGAGCTTCTCAATTGCCGATTCCCGGTATTCACCCTTTTCAATACCCCTCTCCCTCATTGCCTCTTTTATCGAGATGATGTCTTCGAGCATTGCCTCGGGTTTTTCGTAGAGAGATCCTTTGATAATAAAACGGTTGAAAATAGTCGGGTCGAACCAGTCCTCCGCTTCATTTGAGTGACGAAGTCCGTCCATGAACTCGGCTATTCGCGGGAGAACATGACGGACCGCATCTGAGCCGCGGACTTTGTCACGGAGAGATACTATCTCATTTGCGGCGGCTTCGATATCGGTCTCACGAATTTTTATGCTTTGGATGCTCTGGATGACGTCGCCTAAGTTATGGGCTTCATCAAGGAGGAGCATCACGTTCTTTTCTTCGCACTGAAGATTTACGTATAACTGCTCGCGTATATCATCGTTGAAAAGGTGATAGTAATTGCAGATAACGACATCCGCTCCGCGTGCTGCCGAGAGCATCAGATCATATGGGCAGACCCTGCCTGCGAAGTTGAGTAATTCCGCAGGGCGCACGATCTGTTTTTGAACTGTGTCGGATTTTCTCCGAAGCTCAGGTGACGGGATCATCCGTCTGCCGCCCTCCTCTCCCTGAACAAAAATCCTGCTGTTGACAAAATACGGGCAGATCAGCGGATGCTCTCTGTCTTGTTTCCTGATCTGGTCGAGGATCTGTTTATCGGTTGACGGGTCGAATGAACCGCGGTCAGCTCTCTGCTGCATGAGAGCGGTCGTGAATGCCTTCACACCTTCGCAACGGCGGTAAACATCCCCGAATCCTCCTAGAGGGCACATATTTCCTTTACCGATCAAATATACGAACTTAAGAGTCGGCTGTTTTTTGTGTCTTATGAGTTCAAGTTCCCTGATAAAGATTTGGAGTTGGGAGATGGTCCTGACCGCGATGAGGATCTTTCGTCCGTTGGCTTTTGCCAGAAGGCTGGCGATGACACTGGATTTTCCGCTGCCTGTCGGTGCGTCTATCAGGAGGATGCCATTTTGTGCGGCAGTTTTTTCGACCTCCTCAAGCATTTCTTTCTGGTTTTTTCGGTAGGATTGATAGGGAAAATAGTCTTCAGTGTCTGCCATATGTAATGTATTATTTGTCTGGACCCATATCTATTAAGTATGCCTCTTTCGATGCAGACGAAAAATCAAATAACTTCTCTCCTTATGCAGGTGGAAGCCTGCTCTGCCGACGGGGATCTCACTTCCCGTCAAAAGATCCTCGCACCGGATATCGTTGTGTTTGCCCCGGGTCTTGAACAACACGGTCGGGATGGTTTTACTTCGGGCACGATACATTTTGAGGAGATGGAGATCAAAAGCGAAGGTGTCATCGCGTGGGTCTCCGGAACATGTGTTTATGCTGATAAGCAGGCACGATTCACTGCTGTGCTCAGGGGAACCGGGCATGCCTGGGAGTTGACCCTGCTCCATATCACATAAGGCAGATCTTGGGACCCGCTGACGCCATCATAAATAAAATTCTTAAAAATGAGTGGGGTCCCGGGAAATTATTTTACAGAATACAATAGGGTGCGAGTTTTCTAATAAGATTTTCTACCTGCACACCTGCAAGCCCGATATAATTTTCCGGTTTCAAAAGTCCGGCAAGCTCTTCTACTGAAACATATTTGGTGACTTCCGGTTTTTTTGCAAGAATATCTGCGAGCGGCGTTTTTGTTGTAAGAGCATCCATGCTGCATACGCGAAGAATTTCATGAGCGTCCTGCCGCTTCATTCCCCGTTTTGTCAGTTCGATCATCACCGATTCGGAGAGATTGATCCCATGCAGATACAAAAGATTTCTGGACACCGCATCTGTATTGATAGTAAGGTGGTCCAGGATCCCTGTCATCACTCTCAGGCAGTGGTCACAGAGAATGCTCGTCTCAGGGAACGTAATACGTTCCGCTGAAGAATTCGTCAGGTCGCGTTCATCCCAGAGAGTGTTGTTCAGCAAAGCCGGTTCGACCATGCCGCGGATGATCCGTGCAAGACCACAGACCTGCTCGCTCTTGATGGGGTTTCTTTTGTGCGGCATCGTGGATGAGCCGACCTGTTTTTTCGAGAACGACTCTTCCACTTCTCCGATCTCGGTACGCTGAAGAGACCGGATCTCGATACCGATCTTATCTAACGTCGTTGCGATATTTGCGAGCATGAAAATATATTCCGCATATCTGTCACGCGAAATGACCTGGGATGAAACATCAACTGAATCGATCCCCAGATGCTTCATCATCTCACTCTGCACTTCGATGCCGTGCTCGCCCATAGCGGCCATCGTTCCGACCGCTCCGGTCATCTGCCCGACGACAACTCTTGGTCGGATCTCTCTCAGTCGGTCGATATGCCGTGCAACCTCTGATGCCCATATTGCAAAACGGAGTCCATAGGTTGTTGGAACACCCTGCTGTCCATGGGTCCTGCCGATGCAGATAAGATCTTTTGTCTCGCCGGCACGCCTGAGCAGGACACTTAACATATTTACCAGTTTATTTTCCAGCAGGTCAAAGGCATCTTTGAGCTGAAGACCTGTGGCGGTATCCAGAATATCGTTGGATGTGGCACCATAGTGGATCCAGCGCCCTGCATCTCCGCAAACCTCGGACACGGCCCTGACTATTGCCATGGTATCGTGACTGATTTCAGCTTCGATCTCCTTTGCCCGGTTGTATGATGCAGCCGGAGCATTTTTCTCGATTATCTCCGCATCTTCTGTGGGGATCATACCGACAGCGGCTTGTGCATGTGCAAGAGCTACTTCGGCGCGAACAATACAGACAAAACGGTGTTCTTCAGTCCAGATGCTTTTCATCTCCGGAGTGCCATACCGGAAATCTATCGGATGAATTGCCATAAGTATTCTAATATTGGTTCTCTTGGGATATGAGTCTGCCCTGTCAGGGCGTCAGAACCGGTTTCCCACGAGCATGTCTTTTTTCCCTCTCAAAAACAAACATGTATCCATCGTGCCTCACGAATACAAAAAACCATATTACCACAAGAAGGCAAACAAACCGATACGCGTACGCGGTGAGAAAAAACCCGTTGCAAAGAAGGAATTGAAACCAGGTTATTATATCAAGGAGACCGATGATTTTGTTACAAAATTCCTCTACTGGTGCCCTGAATGTAACGTACCCCTGCTTGCGAAAACCTGTACCTGTGATAAAGAAAGTATCAAGATCCCGCTTCAGCAGCCATTCGATGTCAGACCCGCACTGAAAGCAGACCATGAGCTCATCACCTCCCTGATAAAAGAACGCTTTGGCGAGAAGATCACCCTACCGAAGATCCTCGTTCTCAATAAAGCGGGCGGACTTGACAGAAATGATCTTATTATTGCAAACGGCGTAAGGTTTGCCTGGCTCTGGTTCAATCCTGTCTCCAGAAAATTCCGGCTCGATCTTGAAGCCGAAGCTCTGCCGTATTTGATCGGCAAAGCTGATAAGGGGATCATTGACCTTGATACGGATGCGGTCGACCTGCCTGATGGCAGGATCGGCGGGAAAAAAGTCAAGGTAAATACAAGAGGTCTCTCAAATGGCGTGGTCATCCTCCGATACAAAAATAAATATGGGACCGGTATCCTGAGAGACGGCTATGTCAGGATCAAGGAACTCATCGGTGTAACTCCGGTGAGATCCAAGGCAAATCCGTCGTGGAGCGATGCAGTCGAGAAGAATGCGTTCCATATCAAAAACATGGAACGAAACGCTATCCGTGAGATCAGGCAGAATCTTGCGCTCAAACCAGCGGTCAACTGTTCCTTCTCCGGAGGAAAAGACAGCACAGCTGTGTGGAACATCGCGAAAAAAGCAGGCGTCACTGAGGCGTTCTTCCTCGATACCGGTCTTGAGTTCCCTGAAACCATTGAATTCGTAAAATCCCAGGATGTCGAATACATCAGCAAAGCCGGCGATTTCTGGCAGGCTGTGGAGAAAGCAGGACCGCCGGCAAAAGATCACCGCTGGTGCTGCAAGCTTCTGAAGATCAACCCCCTGAAGATCCATCTTGCAGAAAAGGGCGAGTGTATGACGATTCAGGGAAACCGCTGGTATGAGTCCTGGAACCGTGCTTCGCTTGAAGCACTGAATCAGAACCCGACGAATCCCTTACAGTTGAATCTCTCTCCGATCCGTTCCTGGAGGGCTCTTGATGTGTTCTTTTACCTCTGGTTCAGGGAACTGCCCTATAATCCGCTCTATGAAAAGGGATACGAGCGTATCGGCTGTTATCTCTGCCCGGCAATGCTCGAGTCGGAGCTTGAAACACTCCGCTCCACCCACCCGGGAATGGCAGAGCACTGGGATGGATTCCTGAAAAAATGGGCAGAAGAGCGTGGTCTTCCGCCTGAGTTCATTACCTGGGGACTCTGGCGCTGGAAAGAGCTGACCCCAAAGATGCAGGAACTCGTAAAAGAGGCGGGTCTTGACCTCGCGGAAAAACCAGTCAGACGAAGTACCCCTGCTTCGGTTGCTCATCTCATGCCCGCGGGAAAAGCAGGAGACATCGTCGATGATACGATGTCGATGCCTGAACAAGAACCGGACTGGGAAACCCTGCGGGGAGAATTTCCCATGATGGGTGATTTGATCTACTTCGATAACGGAGCGACCACCTGGTCTCCCGAGTGTGTTCTCGGCGCAATGAACGAGTTCGAGCGGACATACCGTGCGAATGTGGGTCGCGGTGTTCACCGGCTCACTAGGATCGCGACCCAGAAATACTGGCATGCCCACGAGAGGGTCGCGGAGTTCATCAATGGAAATGCAGGAACCACGGTGTTCGTGAAAAACACGACCGAGGCCATCAACACCATTGCACGGGGTTTTCCTTTCAAAAAGGGAGACGTCGTGGTCACGACGATCCTTGAGCATCACTCTGACCTTCTGCCGTGGAGAGCCCTTGAGAAACAGGGTGTGGAACTTCGCATCGTTGGATTGAATGATGATCTCACGCTTGATATGGAGGCATTCAAAGAAGCAATGGATGGCACTGTCCGTCTCGTTGCCGTGACGCATGCTTCGAATGTTACCGGTACCATAACCCCGATCGCAGAGATTTCAGCGATCTGCAAAAAGTATGGTGCCCTTTTGTCAGTGGATGCGGCCCAGTCGATCCCCAGAATGCCGATTGATGTCGAGGCACTTGGGATTGATTTCCTCAGTTTCTCTGGTCACAAGATGTTTGGACCGATGGGGACGGGTGTTCTTTGGATGAGAAAGCCGATCCTCGAACCGCTCTGCCTTGGCGGAGGTATGGTCGAAAGTGTTTCTGATGATGATTTTGTTCCTGCAAAAGGCTATCAGAAATATGAAGCAGGTACGCCAAATGTTTCCGGGGGCATCGGTCTTGGAGCTGCAGTTGATTTCCTGAGTAATATCGGGATGAAACATGTCGAGGCACGCGAACGGAAACTGACCGATCTTCTGATCGATGGATTGACCGGGATCCCGGGAGTAACGCTTTATTCCTGTAAAAACCCGGAGAGCCGGATAGGTGTCGTGTCATTCACCGTGGACGGTTTCGAGCCGCACGAGATCGCAGAGTGGCTGGATGACGAACACGGGATCGCCATCCGTTCAGGTATGCACTGTGCCGAGCCTCTTATGCATTATCTCGGAGCAGAGAAGGGAACTGCACGGGCGTGTATCTCGTTCTACAATACCGAAAGCGAGGTCAGGACCCTCGCGGCAATGATAAAAGAACTGGCGGGAAGGTAAAGGCAGTTCTCTGCCTAACCTATTTTCGGGTATACATCTATTCTATGGATACGAAAAACAGCACGCTGTTTACGTTCTTGTAAAGGATCGAGCACGGCTTATTTGAATGCCGCATCCAGCGCATCTGTTTTTTTACTTTTATGCAGTTTGTCCGTCCAGAGAAGTTCCCTGACTGCAGCAGATGCTTTTGCCATTTCGAAGAATGCCTTTGCATCGTCAAGACGGTTCATATTGAGCAGGTCGTAGGCAATTCCGACCCAGGCGTCGGCATGCACACTTCTGAGTTCGAGGGCTTTTGTGTAGTATCTGATCGAGTCATCAAAGAGTTCGAGTTTCGTGAGAGAATCTGCCAGATGCATTAAAAAGATGAAGTCTCTTTTGTCGAAATCCGCAGCTTTTTCAAACTCGGTCAATGCTCCCGCGGTATCCTTCATTCTGTAAAGAGTTTCACCGAGCCGCAGATGGGTTTCTGCGTTTTCTTCAAAAGAAAGTGCTTTGGAAAAGGCATCCTTCGCCTCGTTCCATATCCGGCACCGGGCAAGAACATCGCCATATTTGAACCAGGCAGAAGCATCCGGTTTTTCGTCAACGATCTTTTTTCGAAGGGCAAGTTCTTTGGTGGTGCAGGTCAACTCCTCCGAGGGTCTATTTAAGTGGCGATGGACCGTTGCCATTCGTTTATAAAGACCGGGTTCATCGGGGTGGGTCGTTGCAAGAAGAGTATAAAGAACAAGTGCCTCGTCATATTTTCCCATGTAACCCAGCATATCCCCAACCAGATACTGATAGCGGATCTCTCCAGTGGAGGCGGCTGCTTTTTCAAAAAGGGTTTTTGCATCTTCGAACTGGTGGATCTTTGCATATGCCGAGCCAAGAGCGACCAGATATTCCGGATTCGTCATATCAGCATCCAGGGAAGCTGCGTATGCTTCTATGGCATCATAGTATTTTTGCTGGGTTATGAGAATATCCCCTAGCGATTTCCAGATCGCTGAGTCGTTTGGATTTTTCTCCAGGTATTTGCGATACAGCGTTTCGGCTTTATCATATTCATGGAGAGCGGCTTTTTCACCGGCGGTCAGGATCAACTGGGTGTCTGACATTAGGAATAATATTGCGGTTGATACGGGATATAACTGGCGACCCGGTTATGAGTTGGGGAAAAACACATATTCCTATTGTACTGGTGATCCCCTGAAGTAATCCACCGTTTGTTTGATCCCATCCTCAATTGAATATTTTGGGGAATATCCCAGTTCTTTTCCTGCTTTGGAGATGTCTGCGACCGAGTATCTGATATCACCGGGTCTTGGATCTTCATAGATTATGTCAGTGGTGACCTCCGCCGCACGCATGATCATTCCTGCAAGATCGTTTAACGAGGTCTGAATGCCGGTCCCGATGTTGAATGTCCCGCATGTATGGGAGTTCATCGCGAGCATGTTGGCCAAAACGACGTCTTTGACGAAGACGAAATCGCGTGTCTGCTTTCCGTCTCCATAGATGACCGGCT
Organism: uncultured Methanomicrobiales archaeon; assembly: GCA_964433475.1. Lineage (GTDB taxonomy): Archaea > Halobacteriota > Methanomicrobia > Methanomicrobiales > Methanocorpusculaceae > Methanocorpusculum. The sequence continues at coordinate 1,862 of CAYSRP010000037.1, read as the reverse complement.
TTTGGCCTTTGACGATTTTTTCGGTGAACTTCGGGATGACGGCCGCATACTCGGCGTTCGGGTCCTGACGCGGGCCGAAGACATTGAAGTATCGAAGAGCTGTGGTCTCAACGCCGAAAAGGTCGGCAAAGGTTCTGCAGTACATTTCGGCGGCGATCTTCGAGACCGCATAAGGCGAGAGCGGCTCGGGAAGCATGTTCTCTCGTTTCGGGAACACCGGGTTGTCGCCGTATGCCGCGGCTGATGCAGAAAGGACGACCTTTCGAATGCCGTGGTCGTGTGCGGCGTTGAGTATGTTGAGTGTCCCGGTTGCATTGACCTCGTGGACGAGGAGCGGATCCTCGATGGAGTTCTGCACGCTTGCGACCGCTGCAAGATGGAAGATCCCGTCGAATGTGTGTGTCTCGCAGATTGTATCAAGAAGATCCTTATCTGTGACCGAGCCTTTGATGAACTCGGCATCAGGGTCGATGTTGACGTTTTTTCCTGTCGACATGTCATCGAGGATGATGACGTCATGTTTCTCCTTTATGAGTTCTTCGACGATGTGGGAAGCGATGAAGCCGGCTCCCCCGGTGACGAGATATTGCATGTATCGTTCTCCTGTGATGTAATTAGGGGAGGAAGAGATATGAGGGTTTTGGAAGCTGACCGCTGCATGACCCGGCTTTCCAAGTCATAAGACATGCAAATAAAATTGCGACCCGCTCCATACTACCCCGCAATCCTCATAATGGCTCCCCGCAAATAGTATGTAGACATGCCGGACAAAGATATCTATGGAACGCTTGCCAGTATGGCAGATCCGAAAAATTTTCCCAAGGATCTTGCCGTCATTCTGGTGTGGGTCGCTCTTACCATCGTGATGATCTATGTTCCGGTTTTGAATACGACATTTCTGCGTGTGATCTTTGCGGTGCCGGTGATTTTGTTCATCCCGGGTTATGTGCTGATCGCCGCACTGTTTCCGGAAAAAAAGTCGATCGACGGCATTGAGCGGTTTGCTTTATCGGTAGGTCTTTCGATTGCGGTTGTGCCGCTTATCGGTCTTGTTCTGAACTACACGCCGTTTGGTATTCGTCTCGACCCGATTGTGACGGCTCTCGTGATCTTCATTCTTGCGATGATGATCATTACTCTGTATCGACGTGCGGCCGTTTCCGAGGAGGAGCGGTTTTCAGTGCCGTTTGAAAAGGTAAAACCGGTTCTAAGTACGGAGTTTTTTCCAGAGGAAGGTACGAAATTCGATAAAGTCCTATCCTGGCTCCTGATCGCAGCGATTTTAGTCGCAGCAGTTACAACAGTATATGTTATCGCATTTCCGAAAGACGGGGAAAAGTTTACCGAGTTTTATATTCTGGGCGCGGATAAGATGGCTGATGATTATCCTGAGAAATTTTTTGCAGGGACCGATCAATTTGTCTGGTTAGGGATCGGAAATCATGAGTACCGAAATGTTACGTATACGGTGGAGACTCTGCTTTTGAATGCTGCGTGGGATGCTGAGACGAATACATCGGTGATCTATTCTTCGAAGGTCCTCGACCGGTTCACGGTGCCGGTCGCGGATAATACGACGTATCTGGAGATGTATAATTTCACGGTGTATGATACGGGATATAACCGTCTGGAATTCCTGCTGTATAATGAGACGGTGCCTGACGTGAGTGCATCGGCCCAGGAAAAGATGGATGCGGCATACAGGGATCTGCATCTGTGGATCAACGTTGTGTGAGGGTTGTTTCGGGTTTTATACGGGTCTTTGCATGGATTTCCCGTGGTGTAGGGAAGAGTAGGTATACATGTGTTCCGTATATGCCTGAAGGATCTCATACGTAAAAAACCCGGCAGAAAAATAATGG
>CAYSRP010000036.1:0-12827 GCA_964433475.1 uncultured Methanomicrobiales archaeon | reverse complement strand
GTTTATCGCCGAAATCTTCTTTCTCTATCCCTTTTCTGCAGACCGTCTTCCTCTACCCTGACAGGAATTTCCCTGCACACTTTCCTCTTACTTAAACCTAACGTTTTTGTCAAAAATCAGCAAAAACTTTAATGATATATCCTCCCTCCCCTTACAATCATATAGAAAAAAATGACATCAGCAGAATCAACACAAAAAACCAACTTGAACATCACCCCCGATGACCTCGCTTACTACTGCCCTCCCCTGCCGGAAAATCATCTGAACCACCAACAGCCTGCCGCCCTGCCCGCCTATGAACCCACCGTTTACTACATCTCGGACAGTGTCAGTGAATCACTCCGCTGGATCGGGATCGCCCTCAAACGGTATAATCGTGAAAGCGGTCCCTCCCTCTTTTACCAAAATGGTCTCCTTGTATGGGTGGGTCGTGATGAAAAAGGCAGATTTACCCTCTATCCGCTCAACCGAAACCGGCTCAGCATCATCCTCACCCGTTATACCTGGCTGAATTTTGTGACCCGCGACCCCTGCCCGCTCACCAAAGACCTCCTTGACACCGTCATATCGGCACCACCTTGTCTCCTCCCCGGAGTTCCCGTTCTAAACGGGATCTGCACTGGTGCCCTTCTCACCGCAGACGGTCGTCTCGTCTCCGCCAAAGGCTACGACACAGAGACCGGCATCTACCTCACGACCACCTATGAGATCCCCGTTGTCCCGGAAATACCGGGTGATACCGACATCATCGATGCCGTAAAAACCATCGACGAACTCTTCGACGAATTCCTCTTCGAAACCGAATGCGACCGCCAGAATGCCATCCTCCTCACATGCACGGCAGTATTCCGCCCCACGCTCAAAGGTCCTGTTCCGATCGGCATCATCGACAAAAACGCCTCCGGAGCAGGAGGAACGCTCCTCTCCCAGCTTATCGGAGCACTTGCCCACGGCGTTATACCTCCGGTCTACTCGGCAACCTCACGCAAAGACGAAATCGAGAAGATCATCCGGATGATAACAAAACAAAACCCGTTCATCGCCATCATCGACAACATCCAGTCGGGCATGGACTGGACTCCCGCCGCACTCCTCTCCGCAACCTCCGGGACCGGCGAAGTCGTCAGCCGAAACATGGGCACCTTTGACTCATTCACTGCCGAGGCAAACACACTCTACATTGTAAACGGCGTCAACATTGAGATCCGTGCTGATGTTACCAGGAGAATGTTTCGTATCCGTCTTGTCACCCAAAAAGCCGGGCAGGAAGGATACTCACGTACAAAAACCGAACTCCTCACTGAGGCTGTTCGCCGCCAGCCGAAAATCATCCGGGCCTTTGCCGTTCTCTATCAGAACTGGAAAAATGCCGGATATCCGGCACCGCCGAAATGCCGCGGGAATCTCTCCGAGTATCCCGACTGGGATCATCTCGTGCGCGGCCTCCTTTCTCATGCCGGATACACCCGTATGCTCGAGAACCTGGATGAGTTACAGACGTCGGACAACGACGAAAATATTGAGGGAGCGGCCTTCATCACCATACTGAAAAAGAAATTTCCCGATGGTGAGTTCACACCGGGCCGGGTGAAGAATCTTCTGGAAAAAGAGGCTGAGCTTCGGAAAGGCGGGTGTCCATCTCAGGATGAACTTCTGGATCTTGCTCCGGAAGAGATTGTCCGTCTCTCACTCCAGAGTGCACTGACAACGACAAAAGTCGGTTACTGGCTCAGGAAGTATGTTGATGCAAAGTATGCGGGCTGTGATCTCTTCCTGAAACGTGATGAACGAACACCCGAGGGACGGAAGTATCGTCTCGTTTTGATAGAATCACAGATGACACTTTGAGTGTCGGTTCGTGTCGCCTGATGCTTTGAGTGACATGATTATCTCTCTTATTTTTCCGTTATTTCAAAATCTAAGACGTTCTGTCACTTCTGTCACTTCTGTCGATGTTTTTTGGATATGTGATCCATAGGAGAATACTCTAGTATAATTGTAGAGACCGATAAACATTGACAATAGTGACAAAAGTGACAGAGAGAGGTAGATTGGTAAATAAATCTCAAATATCGTCTGGATTTATGTCGCTTCCAAAATCCAAAGCGATAACATTGACATATCGCCTCTCAAGAATCGCTGGCACTATTTTTATCGCGGATCATCTTTCTCAGCAGCATAGATCGATGCAATCTCGTCTCCACTAAGGGGGAACGGCACTTCAGAGTATGATGACACGTTGAAGGACGGATTTAGGTAGATGCTGGAACGTGCCGGCTCCAGATAGCTTTCTCCGGTTGGGTTTGTATCATACACGGTGGAAGTTGGATACTCACCATTTACATATATTCTGAGCGTCTCTTCCGCATTTGTTCCTGACTGATTGACGACCCCTGTTGCATGATACCACGTTCCGGTTACCATCTCTACTCTTGATCGTGCATGATTGAACGATTTGTTGAGTGAGTCGGTAAGTACTACCTTGAATTCGATCCCAAAATAGGTTGGATTATCGTATTGCAATGCCCAGCCTCCTGAGTTCCTGTCCAGCCCAAGCCCTCCTGTTGTCGTCCTTGCCGCAAATGCACCGGTAATTAGACCATTTCTCTTCACCCACGTCATTACGGTAACGCCCGGATCTCTCACTGCAACTATCATTGAACGTGTTCCGGTATCTCCCGATGTGGTATTCCGGATATCTAAACGAACCGTGTATGATCCTGCTGCATCATACGTAAACTCTGCCGGACTTGTAACAGCAGTCTGTCCATTGCCGCTGGTCCAGGAATACTCCATATCAGCAGAACTCTCTTCAGCAGTGAACTCCAAAGTTGCCTGATGGGATTCCTGATCAAGTACCGCCCAAATATCTGCCTGATCTGCGATCACCTCTGGGAGAGGTTTTGCTCCCGAGACCCCCGTCTTCACCTGGTTTGTGGCATTTTTGCCTTCTGTTATCATGGTCGTAAATGCTGCATCCACCTCTACCCCGCCGTCCCGGTAAAACTGTTTCTCAACAATAACAACAGATCTCCCCGACCCGGTATAAACAACAGCTACCTGGTGGAGCGGATGGGTGATCCCGAGATCCCAGGTAAGGGTGGTCCCCGGGGAAAAATTCCGGTCTTCCGCCTGAAATTCCCGTGTCTGATCAATACCGTTCACAAGGATCGCATATTTTCCTGCCGGAAGCGTGTCTCCTGAAAAATGGGTCAGGGTAATGACCCCGTTATTATCTGAAATGGTGATCCCTGCTATCGGCGTTGGATCCGTATTTCCAAAATTGATGATCGTGGCGGCAAATATTCCCGTCATAAGGATCGTAAGCGCAAGAATCAGAAGTGCAGCTATCACTGGAGAGATCCCGTTATTGCTGTTCTTCTTCCTGCATATTTTCACAATATGATTTCATCTCACTGCATATATCCTCTTTGTGAGAACAATCTATTCTTTACCGTGGGAAATTATATAACAGTAACGCGCAAAATACATTTATAGTTTTTATTTATTCGGCAGGCGGCTGTCAGAATACAAATAGGAATAGCCCTGATGTTTGGTAAAAAGAAAACAGAAAAAACAGAAAATGACGTACCCGTAACACTACCCGAATACGACTACGCACGTGATGGATCTCTGGTATTTCCCAAACTCAGAAAAGCAGACGTAGTCATTGAGGCCTACTGGATCGAACCAGGTGTCAGCCGTGTCTCCATCATCAGATCTTCTGAATACGAGAATATCTACATCACTCATGAACCGGCTCTGACCCCCTTTGAAGCCGAACTTCTCGAACGTCTTCAGCCGGCAGTTCGTGATGTGCTGATCATGAAGAATATCGATGTGCCTGACATGAAGCAGACCTTATATGAAGTGATCGACTTCCTTATCGACAGTTATGGTCTGATCGTCGAAAACACTACCATCTACAAACTCCGGTATTATCTCAAACGCAGTTTCTTTGGGTGGGGGCGGATCGACATCCTTCGCGGCGACTATGATATTGAAGATATCTCCTGTTCAGGATACAATCTCCCGGTCTATCTCTATCACAGAAAATATCGTGATATCAAAACATCCATCACATTTTCGGAACCCCGTGAACTGGACAACCTGGTGGTCCTGTTTGCCCAAAAATCCGGAAAACACATATCTCTCTCAAATCCGATCGTGGATTCCACACTGAATGACGGTTCCCGAATTCAGCTTACCTATAGTACAGTTGTTTCCAGCCGCGGGTCGTCGTTCACTATCCGTAAGTTCAGACGGAATCCGTTCTCGCCTATCGACCTCCTTGTCAACGGAACGTTTTCCATTGATGAAATGGTTTATCTCTGGATGGCAGTCGAGTATAACTACTCTATTCTGATCGTCGGAGGGACGGCTTCAGGTAAGACGACAACATTGAATGCGATCGCTCAGTTTATCCCGGCTCTTTCGAAAGTGGTTACCCTCGAAGATACGCGTGAGATCACACTCGAACATGACAACTGGATCGCCAGTATCGTGCCGCCCACTGCGGGAGGGACTGAATCCGGTCATCGTGATATCGATATGTTCGATCTCCTGAAGGCATCGATGCGTCAGAGACCAGAATACATCCTTCTTGGAGAAGTTCGCGGTGTTGAGGCGCAGACGCTTTTCCAGGCAATGAACTCTGGTCATACGACGTTTTCGACTATGCACGGCGGAGATGTGACTACAGCTATCCATCGTCTGGAAAATCCGCCGCTTGATGTCCCAAAGGCGACTATCGAGGCACTTGATATCGTCCTCTCCCAGGCAAGTTTGTTCCGTGGGAAAAAGCAGATACGCCGGTGCAAGGAGATCACCGAGATCGTTGGTATGACTGAGGCGGGCGAGCTCGAGATCAATTCAGTGTTTGCCTATGATTTTGATACTGATGCCCCGACCTATTCGGGTTACTCTGATGTGTATTCCCGTATTGCAGAGAAGACGGGTATGAACATCGTGGAAATGGACGAGGAGGTCCAGAAGAGGAAGTCGGTGTTACAAGCGATGCTCGATCAGGATATCCGTGATTTCCGTGATTTCGCCCGTATCATCTGGCTGCACCTTTCAAAACCGGATTCTCTGTTTGCGAATCTGGATGATTTGACGACAGTTCTGCGCGGAGGGCAGAAGACGGTAGAGATTCTGAAGAATATCCATATTCTTAAGGAAGAGTATCCGGAGATGGTGGAGGGAGCTGCAGAATCCGATGCGGCGTATGATTTTGGTGTGGCTGTTTCCGATCAGTCATCAGATACGGTGCCCGAACCAGAGTCTGCGCCTGCTTCAATGGAACCAGTGATGGAGCCCGAGTTTGAATCAGAACCCGAGTTCATACCCATCTTTGACGGACCTATTCCGGAGCCGGAACCGGAACCTGTTCAGGAGGAGCCGGAGCCGATTGTGGAGGATTACTTCTTTGACATCAATTTGCCTAATTCCCATGAAGAAAATAGGTTTGGTCCGCCTGAATTTGCTGCAGATTCTGTCTATGAAAACCCCGAGCCCGAAGTTGAATCAGCACCGGCAGAAAAAGGTCCTGTTGTTCCCGAACCGAAAAAACCGGAAGAAAATAACGATGAGATCGTCGAAGTGAATGCAGACAAGGTGAAGTCCACTTTCGACCTGTATGAAGAGGAGACGGATAAGGAGTCCCCTCCCGATAAGGAGTAACTTACGTCCATGAGGAATCCTCTACGATATCTCTTTAGTCTTTCACCGGAACGTGTCAAGAGTCTTGAGGAGCAGCTCTTTTCGGCACGTATCGATCTTGACGTTAAGCGTCTCCTGATCATCGCACGCACAGTCGGCGTCCTTGTAGGTCTTCTCATCATTTTATCCGTTTTTTTCTTTGACCAGTTCCTTTTCACCGTTGCAGATCTTTTCTTTGATTTCCAGTATGCGGTTTTCACTATCCCTCTGATGTTGATCGTTGCTTTTGCTGCGACCTTGGGTGTTTATTACGCCATTATTTCGTATCCGAAGATAGAGATGAGAAACAGAAGCAGGGCAATCGATGCCTCCATGTATGAAATGGTGTCCTACATGTATGCCCTGCATCATTGTGGTGCTACGTTGTATGCATCCATTGAGTCGATGGCACGATATGCGGACTATTACGGAGATGCCGCAAAAGAGTTCCGTCAGGTCGTTTCCGATATGGATTTCTGCGGATATGATCAGTTCACGGCCCTTCAGCGGCTGGCTGATACGACGCCGTCCAATAAATTCCGGTATTTTGTCTCGGAGTTCTCCTCGACCTATCGTTCTGTTGGTAATGCTGAAACGTTCCTATATGGTAAACTCATGGAGATGCGGGAAGAGATGCGTATTTCTCAGAAAGCCTATCTTTCATCTCTTGGGACGATCGCCGAGATGTATATCACCCTGTTCGTTGCAGGGCCGCTTTTCGTCGTTATCGTTATCATGGTTCTCGGCATGATATCCGGGTCGGATCCTGCAATTCTCGCATCTGTGGTTTATCTCATGCTCCCGGTCGGGACGGCAATTTTCATCGTTTTGCTGGATACTCTTGGTCAGGCGTATATTATCGACCGTTTGCAGATGCCTGCCTCAACGTTACTTCATTATCCGGATAAAGAGATCGTTGAGGCCAAAGTTGATGAGACCCCGCTTTTTGAGCAGCTGAAAAAATATGATAAACGCGAAAAATATTTAGAATTTATTCGTCATCCGCTGATCGTGATGAAGGATAAACCGGAACTGGTGCTCATATTCAGTATTCCGGTCGCGTTGATCGTATTTATCGTTATGTACATCAATCTGGTCCCTGTTCCCTTTTCTCCGTATCTGATCTATGAATGGGGTTCGTCTGTTGACGATGTGATCGTCACAGCGATACTGGTAGCTCTGGTGCCGTATGCGATCTTTTATTCGATGCAGGCGCGTCATGTTAGGAAAGTTGAGGCTTCTCTTCCGGATTTTTCCCGGCAGCTTGGTTCGCTGGTGAAACACAACATGACGCTGACCCGTGCTATCGACTTGACATCGCAGGAAGGAAGAAGTTACATTCAAAATGATATCCGTGCACTCTCACGGGATCTCATGTGGAGTGAGAAGCTTTCCATCGCTCTCAGACGTTTCTCCGACCGTATGAAGAGTCTGGCCGTTGACCGTATGGTCATCCTCATATCCGAGACCGAGCATTTCACCAATAATCTGTCGACGACGCTCGATCTGCTTTATCATGAGTCGAAGAATGCTGAATCCCTGAGACTGGAACGAAAGAGTGACATGAGCGTCTATGTGGTGATCATCTTCATGTCATTTGCTGTGTTTTTGTTCGTCCAGATCATCATGTCAGAGGTGTTCCTCAATATTATGCTGGAGAATGCTGACGCTCTTTCATACTTAAGTTCCAGTTCGGGAGCAGGGTTTCCTGCCCAGCTGTATCAGATGATCATCTATCACTCGGTCCTTATTCACGGGTTTTGTTCAGGGCTTGTGGCCGGAATGATGGGCGGCGGCTCGATTAAAGGGGGGATCAAATATTCATGTATGATGCTCCTTGCCGGCGCATTGATTTTCAATCTGGTTGTTATGATTATGTAAGGCATTTTTTCAAGACATAACCCTTATCTGAGTATAAAACAAATAAATGGGATGCTAAAGTGTGTCATGACACAGTGTGTCATACCTATCTGCAAAGGACCTTTTTATGTTCTGGAATGAAAAGATGGAAACCCTGCACGGCCCTGCTCTTAAAGAGCTTCAGCTCAAACGTTTGAAAGAGACTATTTCACGAACGCAGAATATCGGTTTCTATAAAAAAATGTTCAAGGATGCGGGAATTTCCCCGTCTGATATTAAATCATTGGATGATTTGAAGAAAATACCGTTCACGAAAAAAACAGATCTGCGTGACGGTTATCCATTTGGATTTTTAGCAGTGCCGATGAATCAGGTCAACCGTATCCATACGACCTCTGGAACGACCGGTAAACCGACTGTCGTTGCCTATACGAAAAAAGATCTTGATACCTGGTCTGATCTCAATGCACGAAACTTTACGATGGTGGGGTTAAAAGCAGGCGATATTTTTCAGAATGCAGCGAACTACTCGCTCTTCACGGGCGGTCTTGGGATCCACATGGGTGCTGAAAAGATCGGGTGTGCCGTCATTCCTGCAGGGGTTGGAAACACGAAACGTCAGATCGAGATGATTCAGGATTTCGGTGTAAGGGGTATTCACTGCACACCGAGTTATGCTATGCATCTGACTGAGGTTGCCGAGGAAATGCATGCGAATCTTGATTCTTTGGAAATAGGTTGTTTTGGCGCCGAGGCATGGTCGGAGAATATGCGCCGCGATCTGGAGAGCCGTCTTGGCCTGAAAGCCTATGATAGTTATGGGATGAGTGAGCTCTTTGGTTCGGGAGTTGCATTTGAGTGCCCCGAGCAGAATGGTCTGCATATATGGCATGATTGTTATATCGTTGAGATCATCGATCCGAAGACCGGAGAAACCCTTGGTCCAGGAGAGAAGGGAGAACTGGTCGTAACGCCGATAATGAAAGAAGCAATGCCCCTTTTGCGTTACCGGACCGGGGATATCACGATGCTCATGGAAGATGAATGTCCGTGCGGTCGTGGTCAGAAGATCGCGAGACTTCTCGGGAGAAGCGATGATATGCTGACTATCCGCGGCATCAATGTGTTCCCCAGTCAGATCGAGCATGTGCTGAAGAACATCCCGGAAGTGGGCGACCAGTTCATGGTTTATGTCGACAGAGTGGAGCATCTTGATGAGATGACGATAGAAGTGGAGATGAATAAAAACATTTTCTCCGGGGAACTTAAGGACCTCACAAAACTTCAGACGAAAATCATAAAAGCCCTTCAGGATACGCTTACCCTGCGTTCCCGTGTTGAACTTGTGGAACCCGGGTCCCTTCCTCGCTTTGAAGGCAAAGCAAAGAGAGTGATCGACCGGAGAGTAATATAATAATGCCATACTACAACGAAAAAATCGAAACGATGCCAAAAGCCGAGCTTTCCCGGCTCCAGTATCAGGAACTGAAAAAACTGGTGACCCGTCTATATGCCGATTCCACCTTTTATCATAAGAAGATGGACAAGTGCGGTGTAAAACCGGCAGATATCTCTTCCATTTCGGATATTACGAAGCTGCCGTTTATGAAAAAGACGGATCTCCGTGATAATTATCCGGATAATCTGGTTTGTGTCCCTCATGAGGATCTTATCCGGTATCATGTGTCGTCAGGAACGACAGGCAAGCCGACGGTCGTTGCCTATACAAAGAATGATATCGAACTCTGGTCCGAATGTGTAGCCCGCTCGCTTACGTCATGCGGCATCGGGCGCAAGGATGTTCTTCAGGTCTGTTACGGGTATGGACTTTTCACCGGCGGTCTCGGTCTGCACTACGGCGGGGAGAAGGTCGGCGCTACGGTTATTCCTGCGTCTACGGGTAATTCCGAACGGCAGATAGAGCTGATTCAGGATCTGAAGACGACCTGCATTGCCTGTACTCCTTCGTATTTCGTTCATCTGATAGATGTGGCGAAGAAGATGGGCGTCGATTTCAAAAAGGATACGCTTCTCAGAACTGCGGTCCTCGGAGCAGAGCCATGGACCGATTCGATGCGTCAGTATATCTATGATCAGTCAGGGGTCGTTGCCCACAATATTTTTGGGACCTCCGAGATTTCCGGACCGATGTTCACCGACTGTTCGGAACTGAATGGTATGCATATCTGCGGAGATATTGCGTATACTGAGATCATCGACCCGAAGACGGGGGAGAGTCTGCCGCCCGGCGAGAAGGGTGAACTGACGATAACTGTTCTGAAGAAGGAGGCGATCCCGATGATCCGGTATCGTATCGGAGATATCACGTCTATTCTCGAAGGAGACTGCCCGTGCGGCAGAACTTCACCGAGGATCGACCGTCTGCAGGGCAGAGTTGATGATATGCTCATTATCCGCGGGATCAATGTGTTCCCGTCGGCTATCGAGCATGCCCTTCTGAAAAATCCGTATCTGACGAGCCATTTTATGATAGAAGTTTCCAGAAAGGGACCTCTTGACGATTTGCTGGTAAAGGTAGAATTAAGACCTGAGGCGATGACAGATAGTATTAATGGTCTAATGGAGATGCAGATGCACACGGAGCGTGTCCTTCGTGATGCATTGAATGTGTCTGCCAAGATCGAACTTTGTCCGCCGAATTCCCTTCCGCGTTTTGAGGGTAAAGCAAAGCGTGTAATTGATCACCGGGTGATCTAAATGACTGAAGAATATATTATCAAACAGTTGTCGATATTTTCGGAAAACAAAGCGGGAAAACTTGCAGCAATTGCAAAAATTTTCCTTGATACGGGCGTGTCCATTCAGGCGTTCAATATTGCCGAGGCAAACAATTTCGGGGTTGTCCGGGCAATTGTTGACAAGCCGGATGTCGCATTCAAAGAGTTTGCCAAACAGAATTATGCTCTGCAGTATACTGATGTTCTTGCCATTAAGATGAAAGATGTTCCCGGGGGACTTTATGAAGTGGCGAATCTCCTCGGCGGTCTTGGCATTAATATCGAGTATGCATATGCATTCCGTACCGGTGATTACGGTGCACTGATCGTAAAGGTGACCAATCCGAGAGAAGCGGCGCAAAAGATCATGAAGTCAGGTCTCGAGCTTCTTCCTGCGAAGGATTACAACTTTTAACCTTTTTTTACTGCGTTACGGTTCAGCCGGTAGGATTTTTCCTTTGGGTCAAGTTTCATTGCCCGTTCAAATGCTAAAACAGCTTCATCTTTTCGCTCCAGATAGGCGCATGCCGCACCTTTGAGGCTCCAGCTTTCAGCATCATTCGGAGTTAAGAGGAGGACTTTTTCGATTGAGGCAAGACCTGCGTCATATTCATTGCACCGGAGCTGCAGGTTTGCCTGCATTTTCAGGAGCCTGACGTCGTCAGGTACAACTGTGAGCCCTTTTATCAGGGTCTCCTTTGCCTCGTGTCCCTTTCCGAGTATGGAAAGGGCATGGGCTTTATGAAGATATGCGGGCGTGCATGCAGGATCGATGCTGACGGCTTCATCAGATGTTTGTAGGGCTTCCTGTATGTTTCCTGCGAAGAGGAGGTAGCCTGCTTTGTTTGCAAGAAGGGCGGGTGAGTAAGGGGATATCGTCAGAGCGTTGGAAACGGCGGTGACGGCTTCGGGATATCTGCCTGATTCTGCAAGAAGCCTGGCACGTTCTGCGGGAAATCGGAAATCACCCGGGAACATTTTTGCTGCATTGGTGTATGTTGTCAATGCTTCTTTTGTTTCTTTGTTCTTCTCAAAGAGGCAGCCGAGATTATACCAGACGTCCGGGACACCAGGTCGGATCTTGAGTGATTCTTCATAGCAGAAAATGGCGCCCCCGGTATCGCCGGAGTTCATTCGTTCTGCTGCCTCCTTACACCAGAGGACCGGGTCGGAGGGATTTGTGACTCGTGGTTTCTTCATCGTTATTTTTTATCCCAGCGAAGGAGTTCGGAGAGGCTCCCGAGTGTCCCTCCCCGGTGTATTTCCTCACGGACCCTGATTTCTGTTTTGTGCACTTCAACTGCTCTGCGTGCAACTTCGTATGCCCGTTCTCTTGGGATAACGACGACGCCGGACAGATCGCCGATTATCCAGTCGCCCGGTCTGACTGTCTGCCCGCAAACGGAAATTTCGGTATTTATCTCGCCAAATCCTTTTGGTTCTCCCGCATTCGGCTGAACGGCGGTTGCATAGACCGGTACGTCAAGTGTGATGATGTCGTCCCAGTCCCGTGCAGCTCCGTCGATTATGATGCCGGCAATCCCTTTGTTTTTGGCAGAGCGTGTGGCAAGTTCTCCCCACGGGGATATATCTGTTCTTTTGTCGTTGCTGATGACAAGAACATCGCCCGGTTTGCAGACATCGATCGCCTGGACCGGTTTTGACCAGTCACCGCCGAATGTCTGGACCGTGACTGCTTTACCGATGACTTTCTTTGGAACATAGTGGATGGAAAGGCCGTTCATCGCACCCTTGCGGTATAAGGCGTCTGTTACGTTTGGGGCAGAGACCTGTTCGAGAAGTTCCCGGATGGAATCATCAAGACTCTTTTTCGCAGAGTCTCCTTCCTTTGGTTTGTCTATCGCGGTACGGATTTCGCGGGTGGCTTTCGTGACATCGGCCGATTTGACGATCGTTCCCCCGACGATGATGATATCTGCTCCGCGTGCTGCAGCTCTGGATGCCGTCTCTGCATTCAGTCCTCCGGCTACGGCGATCTGGATGGGCAGTTCACCGAGTTTTTCAAGCAGGTCCAGCGGATCTTTCCCCTCCATCTGCTGGTCGATGCCTACATGGGCATTGATTATCTGTACCCCAAGATCTGCAAGTTCTCTGGCACGCGTAAAGACGTCTTTGACGTTCATCATGTCTGCCATGATTTTTACTCCGTAAAGGGCCGCACCGCGTAATGCGTCTGTGATGACTGCGTTATCTGCATTTGCGAGAACGCAGACGACGTTTGCTCCGGCTTTTGCCGCCATCTCAACTTCAATGCCTCCGGTATCGGATGTTTTCAGATCGGCAACGAGCGTTGTATTGGGGAATTGTGCACGAAGTGCACGAACAGCCTGCATGCCTTCACTTTTGACAAGGGGCGTTCCTATTTCTATCCAGTCAGCACCGCCGGATAATGCCTCTTCTGCTATTTTCTGTGCCCTTGCAAGTTCGGTTAAGTCAAGGGCAACCTGAAGAACAGGACTTTGCATAGCGTATACTTTGTCAGGAAAAAGAGATAAGGCTGGTGGGTGA
>CAYSRP010000035.1:0-12848 GCA_964433475.1 uncultured Methanomicrobiales archaeon | reverse complement strand
ATGGATTACCTCCATGACAAGTACAAGATCGATGTTAAGAACCCGAACCCGAAAGACAAGGTCAAAGCAACTCAGGAAGTTGTCAACGACATTGCAACTGAAGTCAACCTTTACGGTATGGAACAGTATGAACAGTTCCCGACGATGCTTGAAGATCACTTCGGCGGTTCCCAGCGTGCAGCCGTTCTTGGAGCGGCAAGCGGTATCACCACTTCCATTGCAACCGGAAATTCCAACGCCGGTCTGAACGGCTGGTATCTCTCGATGCTTATGCACAAGGATGGCTGGTCACGTCTTGGTTTCTTCGGCTACGATCTGCAGGACCAGTGCGGTTCCGCAAACTCACTCTCCATCAGACCTGATGAAGGCTGTATCGGAGAATTCCGTGGACCGAACTACCCGAACTACGCAATGAACGTCGGTCACCAGGGAGAATACGCAGCAATCGCAGCATCCGCACACTTCGGTCGCGGCGATGCCTGGACACTTTCCCCGCTGATCAAGATCTGCTTCGCAGACCCGGCACTTGTATTCGACTTCGCTCACCCGCGTGAAGAGTTCGCAAAGGGAGCGATCCGCGAGTTCATGCCGGCCGGTGAGAGATCTCTCATCATTCCGGCACAGTAAGTGGTTTTTAACCACTCACTTTTTTTCTTTTTTTGCACATGAACGATGTATGATAATCTAAAAATCACTATAGGTTTACCTATTTGTAAAAAACAGTTTAATAAGATAGTTCCGGTTTTTATACCGGAACTAATGAGTGTTACTTGGTGTTTCTGTCTCTTTCAGTTATAATTTGCGATGTACGAAAACTCTGAAACAACTGAAATAGTCTATTTTGTGATAACAAATGTATCTTAATGGATTTTACTGCTCTTCTTGTATGTTCATACTACGATACAGTACCACTTCCTGAGAAATAGTAATTTGTTAGTGTTACACTAACATATTTTAGTAACACATAAAACCACATAAATGTATCGGTAGTAATTGAAGGGGAAACATGTAGGCAACTCAATGTTATTGACACGATTTTCCGATATCGTTAATGAGTGTATACATATGATCAAGCAGATGGCACGCTATTTCGTAATTGCAATCAGTAAAAATAGATAGAGAAAGTGTGTTCTCCCATGTAAGGACTCCTATGATAAACGGATTTCCCGTAGTGATATTTGCATAAACCACTGCATCTTTTACACTCAGTCCATCTCCAAAATCCACGATATCTTTTGCCAGCACGCCCACATTGGATATGAATGGTGCGAATGAGTAGTCTGTATCCTGAAACGGCATGGAAACGGCAGAATCCGGTTCCTCAATGGGAAACAAGGCCCCAATTCCAGGTGCACTCGCTTTTACCTTCCGCGTCGATGCAGCCACCCCGCGAAGAATTGATGGAATATCATTGCTGGGTATTGCTACAGAAGTCCAGTAAGGCACTGAGTAATTTCTGATTTCGTTCCTCAGGTATGGGGGATAATATTTCCTGAGATCGATAGCACTTCGGATGGGGATCTGTTTTAGCGAAACTTTGAATTTTGTATCCGCATATTTCTTTAGTGCAGCTGCATAAACCGTTAGTAAAACATCATTGATCGTCGCGTGGTGTTGTTTTGCAAACAACTTCATCGCCAAAAACATCTGTGGTTTAATCTGCCTGGTAAAAAGTTTTGGCAATGATCTATCGGTTGGTATAGTTGCAAAGAGTTTTTGATACGGCATTACCGCAAGTCTTTTTTCAGCTTCTGCTCGGCATAATGATTCACAAACTTCCTGTGAATATGACTGAATGAGAGGTTTGAGTGAACGGTCTCCTGATTGCGGAATGGGAAGTAATGACAAATCAGGATCCCAGTCCAGTGTCGCATAAGTAGAAGATATCATACCTGTAATTTCCTGGAGTCCGTGAGCATCAGTGACTGTATGATCCATAGAAATGACTAGTGTATCTGAATCATGATTCTTGTCCAGGACAATGTGCATGGGAGAATGTACCGTCGGAAGGCTTTTCAGGATTTTATGTAGGACTGCAGGCTCTGCAGAGCTGCATGTCACCCACTCGGGATTTTTTGGAAGGGGCTTCCATCCGCTTTCTTCCAGGGTTCCGCTGTAATAATACCGGAGGATTGGAATGGCATCAGCAACTTTTGCAACAGCGGTTTCCAGTCTATGAATGTCGATATTTCCCTCTATCTCCAATCTTAGAGAAAAGAAATAATACTTATTGTCATAGAACATCCGCTGATTGCGGTCGATACTTGAAGACGGGATATAAGCATCAGTCATGAAATATTTCCAGTATATGCTGTCTATATATTTTATCCTTTCAAAAATAATCCTGAGAAAAGGATATATGAAGTTTATATATTTCCTGAGATTCAAGGTATGAAGAAGAAGGTTTAGCCTCAATCACAAGTATGATGACGTGCTCATCTGAGAAATCTACTCCGCTCCGCGTCAACTGAGACCATCTCTTTGCGGCTCCGTCACAACTGTTGTTGTATCATCATCGCGTCTCTCTCTCTGCTCTCTGAAGATTGTATTCTTGCCCATCAAAAGACATGCAAACACAATCGCCGCCATTGCAGGAATCAAAATAGCAAAGTCACCTGTCATTTCAAGAACCATTATCATAACCGCAATAGGTGCATGAGATATACCACCAAACAGAGCTATCATCCCCACGATAACAAACACAGGAACAGATGTTAGAGGAACAATTTCCGGAAGAAGCAGATGAAGAGTCATGCCGAAAGCCCCGCCTGCAAACCCTCCAACGGCAAGACCCGGTGCAAAAACACCGCCGCTCCCACCCGACCCAATCGTCAGGGCAGTCGTCAGCGTCTTTACAAATGGAAGAAGGAGCAAAACACTGAGAGGCAGCATATTGTACAATGCAAGCTGAACGAATCCATATCCAGAGCCTAGACTGCCAAGAGCCACTATCATGGTTTCCGGGGAAATCCAGGCAAGGATAATCACCAAAATTCCGATGAGAAATGCTCCGCATGCGGGTTTCAGATATTTTGGAATAGAATATTTTTTAAAAAACTTATCAAACACATCTTTGGTCCCGTAAAATGTTTTGATGTACATGATCCCGATCCCGGCACTAATTACACCGAGGATCAGGAAAAACGGGATCTGGATAATGGACCAGGTCAAGGTCGCTGCACCAAATATCGCATCATATCCCACAAAGAATCCAAAAATCGAATAGCTGATAATTGATGCAAGAAAAGATGGAATAAGTACATCTGCTTCAACATCACGTAGATAGAGAATCTCCGATGCAAGCACTGCTCCGCCAAGCGGGGCTTTGAAAATCGTTCCGATACCAGCACCTATCCCCGTTGCGATGGCGATTTTTCTTTCGCGTGGCGACAGGTGAAACACATCAGAGATAAAAGAACCAAACCCTGCTGCGATCTGGGCAGTAGGACCTTCACGCCCGGCACTCCCGCCTGTAGCTATTGTGATGATCGAAGCGACGGCTTTTACGATCGGGACCCGCCAGCGGATCTTCCCATCACCATGATATGCCTTCAGTGCCGCATCCGTACCATGACCTTCCGCCTCGGGTGCAAATTTATACACAATCAAACCTGATACCAAGGCTCCGATACAGATGATCGGAAGAATGAGCCATACGACCGCAGGCGGAGTCCATCCCACAATCTCAGCGGCAGACTGACCCTCCATAGGCAAATTTGCGCCAAAGAGAACATTCATCATAAAATGTGTACTGTATTCCAGTCCAATAAAAAACAACAGCGTTCCAAATCCCGATATAATACCGATACTCACCCCAATCAGCAGGGTTTTTTTTAATGATATTCGTTCTTCTCCGGGATTCACCATAACACCAGTTTTTTATATCTTCGTTCTGAAACTATTTTACATGTGGGTTGCACCGAAGTACATGTGCACATAACCCCCGAGAACAGAACCTGCCGTAATTCCGTCTTTTCCGTTTTGGATACCGTTACCACGCTTTAACATGAAAGAATATCTAACATCCGGATCGGGCACTGTTCTTGAGTAATGGAACTCGTGACCACGGACGTTCATCCCTACCGGAAAGAGAGACGCCTCGATCACTTTTCCGATAACATAATTCAGAGCAACGAACCGCTTCTCCATGAAGCAATCTGCATCCAGAAGTCCGGTCATCTTATAATTCTGTCCGGTCAGAGTAGTAATTGAACGATTCAGCCACATCAGACCGCCGCATTCCCCAAAAACCGGTTTGCCCGCATCAGCTGCATGCTTCAGTTCTGCTTTACAGGGTGAGTTCTCCAGTGACTTTGCATACAACTCCGGATAGCCCCCGCCAAAATAATACGCATCTGCCTCAGGGAGATGGTCATGGACCGGCGAAAAGAACACCAGTTCAGCTCCTTTGTTTCTGAGAAAATCGAAATTGTCCCGGTAGTAAAAACAAAATGCCTCATCTAGAGCAATACCTATTTTTTTTCCGTTCTCCGTTGCCGGAGACTGGGGTTCTGCAGAAATCTCACTTGTATTTGCAGCGGCTGTAAGCAGGTCATCAAGTGAACAGTTTTCTTCGATAAATGCCCCGGTATCTTTCATTCGGGAATCCTCGCTTCCCATTTTCAAACCAAGATGCCGGCTTTCTATCGCGAGTAGATCGCATCTGGGAATCCAGCCGAGAAGAGGGATAGTGAGTCCCGAAGACGTCATTGATTTGTGTTTCTCGCTTCCCCCTTTTGTCATAATAACACCCGCGAACCTGAGTCGTGGGTCAAATTCCTTATACCCTTTGATCAATGCCAGAACACTTCGGCTCATTCCTTGAATATCGGTAACGAGAACGATTGGAGCATCAAGAATTCTTGCGACGTGAGCTGTGCTCGAAATATCCCCTCCGTCAACACCGTCATAAAGTCCCATCACTCCCTCGATGACCGCGATATCCGCACCCTCGCATGCTGAAACAAAAGAACTGCGGACCGAATCTTCCCCCATCATAAAAGGATCGAGATTTCTCGAATATCTCCCGCAGACCGCAGTGTGATGCGATGGGTCAATAAAATCCGGACCTACTTTGAATGGCTGGACAACAAGCCCTCTTGCGCGAAGGGCTGCCATGATCCCTGATGAGGTGGTAGTTTTTCCGCATCCACTGTGCGTGCCTGCAATTACGATTCGCGGGATGCCGGTTTTCATACTAAACACTAATGCTTACCTCATATCTACCTTATATCATTTCGAAGCAAATTATATTGACTTATATCTTATCGTAGATTAATTGGTGTTTCTTTCTTATGCAGATTTTGGATTGTCTTTTCTCGAGTCCCGCGTGGCAGATTGTGACGGTGTTTGCAGCGGCATGTATATTGGCAGGTGTAGTTATCTACATTTATCTGCATCATATCCATAAGAAGGAGCAACGTCAGGCAGCAAAACCCCACGTAATTTTCGATGAACATATTCTGGATGACGTCGCGATCCACAGTCCCCTGAGAAATGTTTCTGCATGGCTGAAACTTTTGCTCTGTCTATCTACGATCGTGATCAGCGTGATGTCCCCTCTCCCCTATCTTCCTCTCTTCATAGCCGTAGTAATGATATTTGCAAGTCTTGTTATTGCGAAAGTCAACCCGCGTTTGTATGGCCCGCTTCTGGCTATTCCGTTCGTATTTGCAGTCACCGGAGCATTTCTTATTCTATTTGTTACCGGAGGAGGAGATACTCTTGTTGACTTGTTCACCATAGGGACCATACACTTCCAAATCACCACAAAGTCACTTGACCTTGCGATTCTGGTAATTTCCAGGACCTTTGCCGGTATGTGTACGATGTATTTCCTTATCCTTACAACACCGATGACATCGCTTTTCATGGTTCTGCAAAAGATAAGAATCCCGCAGGCATTAATCGATTTGTCCATGCTGATCTATCGATATATATTTGTATTTATTGCCGAGGCAATTGAAATCCACAATGCACAGGTCATGCGCGGAGGATATAATACATGGAAAGAAGGACTCAACACATTTGCCATGCTTGTTTCTATGCTGTTCATCAGAACATGGGAGAAGGGTGAGGATATCATCTTCTCCATGGACTCACGCTGCTATGACGGATGTATGGTTCTTCCCGATGAAAAAGGACGGGTCACTCCACTCTCTGTTACATCTGTGTTTGTGTTTATTGCTTTGATTATCTATCTTTTAATCTGGGAGATGGCTTTGTTATGAATGATAATGTACTTACTTTTGAAAATATCCGGTTCTCGTATCCGGGACGTCCCGCATCGCTGAAAGGAATCTCGTTCTCGGTAAAGCGCGGGAAGAAAGTTGCCGTTGTCGGACCGAACGGAGCTGGAAAAACGACTCTTCTCCTGATGTGCAATGGGACTCTTGTTCCCGAAAGCGGGAGGATTTTGGTGAACAATGAAGAGGTAGTTTATGACAGAACAGGGCTTCGCAGCGTGAGAAGTAAGGTCGGTCTGGTATTCCAGAACTCTGACTCTCAGATTTTTGCGCCAAGTGTGTTTGCCGATGTGGCGTTTGGTCCGGCAAACCTTCACCTTCCCGATGAGGAAATCAAAGAGCGGGTCAAAGATGCATTATTTGCGGTTGGTCTGAAAGGATACGAAAACCGTCCCCCCCACCATCTTTCCGGCGGCGAGAAAAAGAGAGTGGCCATTGCCGGAATTCTTGCTATGCATCCGGAGATCTTAGTTGCTGATGAACCGACCGCTTCTCTTGACCCTGCAACGGCTATGGAAATCATGGATCTTCTGGACGAACTCCATGAAAATGGTACAACTATCCTTCTCTCGACGCATGATGTCGAGCTCGCTTATCGGTGGGCAGACGAGGTGATTCTTCTTTCAGATGGAACGATTCTGCATCAGGGATCCCCGGCAGAGATCTTTGCCGATAATGACCTGATGAAAACAGCGAGAATAACCCCCCCTGTCCTTCTTGATTTGTACCATGAACTTGTCAGAAAACATCTTCTTCCCTCCAGTATCCCGCCAAAGGGGATTCCCGAGATGACAAGACTTATAGAGGGTCCGGATTCTGCGGGTATGACCGGGACCATTTATCTTGCGGATACGGATGCCATGACCGCAGAATCTCTCAAGAGTCTCCTCACAAAACATCCGGCATGGCACACTGGTGCTATAGAAACCAAGTCACGAAAATTTTGTCTCATGTCCAGTGTAATGCTTGAATATACCCATGGTGTAGTGGATAAGTGTCTGCTCTCGGCGATGAACGGGGAGGACTCGCTCATTCTCACCTGCGGGGGGATGCTTGGACGAGTTGAGTTCCGGGTAGCTACGTTTGCAAAAGAGAGCGGGACCAATGTGAAGGTCATACGGGTCTGATCAGACATTTCAGCAGATACGCGACCCATACCCCTTCCCAGGGTTTTGTATTCATACTTGCCGTTATACAAAAATATTTCATGCTGAATATCGATAATTAGTTCATGAAATATATTTTGCAAAGGAAAAATACCTCTCTTGTGCAGGGGAGCATGACAGCATGAAAAATGCAAGGATCAATGCATGGGTCGATCTCTTTGCGTTCGTCTCCGCATTGGCCTCGATCGTGACAGGATATATTCTCTGGTTCTATTTTCCTCTGGGATCGGGTCGGGGATCAATGGATCTCCTTGATATCAGTTACCAAACATGGTATGATCTCCACTTCTATACAAGTACGCTGTTTGTTGTCCTTGTCGCAATTCATCTTGTTTTACACTACCGGTGGATCAGAAATATGCGTACGATGCTCGGGAGTAAATAACTAAGGGAAACCCTTCCGGTCACCTCACGAAAACCGGTATTTTTCTTTTTTTATCTACTCTCTATTTACACAGAATATCATCTTTTTATATTTTCACAACATGATTAGACATGAATTCCACGACTTTTGTATCATGTGAAATAAATACATATGACATCCCGCTTTCATTCTGGATCTCCTTTAAAAGATGCAGGATCTGTGCCTGGACCGAGACGTCCAGAGCAGACGTAGGCTCATCTAAGATCATCACCTTTGGATCCATCAGCATTCCACGAAGAATTGCGACCCTCTGAGCCTGACCTCCGGAAATCTGATCAGGATATCGTGATAAAATCTCCGGATGCAAACCGACGGTAAGAAGTTTATCCTTCATCACCGCACACTGCTTTGATCTGGGGATTCCTGTCAGGTTCAGCACTAATGAAAGTGACTGTTGAATGGTATGCACCGGATTAAAAGATCCGGTTGGGTCCTGAAAAATCATCTGAATCTTTGGATTTGGAGAATAAAGTTCCCGCCCGAAAAATTTTACCACGCCCGTATCAGGTTTTTCCAGTCCTGCCAGGATCCGTGCACAGGTACTTCTTCCACATCCTGAGGGACCTGACAGACCAATGGTTTCACCATCAGAAAGTTGAAGTGAAAAATCAGCGAGGGCAGATTTGCCGCTATAGGATTTTGCAATATTATCTGCTTCCAGGATCAGCATTTATGACACCTCACGCCATTTTGTAGTTCCGGGATACTATTTTGACACTCTTCATCTGCAATCGGGCACCGGGGATGAAAGACGCATCCTTTTGGCAGATCAGTAAGTGCTGGCGACATACCCGGAATCGGGACAAATCCGTTTTTCGGCAGACTTCCAAGAAGACCGCGTGTATACGGATGTTTCGGATCTGCAAGCAGTAATGCGGTTGCCCCCTCTTCAACGATCATCCCGCAGTACATCACTACAATTCTATCTGCAAGATGTGCGGCAACCTCCATGTCATGGGTAATCAACAGCAGACTTGTCATTCCCCCGGAAGTGATTGCTGCCAGCATCGCTTCAAGTTCTCCGAGACGATCTGCGTCCAGACCCTTCGTCGGTTCATCGGCAATGACCAGATTTGGGTGAAGAAGTGAAACCGCTGCAAACACAATTCGCTGACACATTCCTCCCGAGCACATCCACGGATAAGCATTCATCACCCACTCGGCGTCAAGACCGAGACCCCGCAGAACTCCCTTTGCCCTGAGTTCTGCTTCCTTCGCATTGCAGAGTTTGTGGAGCACTTGCGGCTGAATGAGTTGTCTCCCGATTTTTATCACGGGATTCAGTGCACGTTCAGGACTCTGAAAAACCATCGCAATCTCCTCCCCCCTGATTCGCTCCATCTCACGTTCCGAGAGCTGCGTCAGATCCTGTTCCTGATAATACATATTGCCAAGGATCTCGGTTCCATTGGGCAGCAGACGCATGACTGCCTGGGCAATGACAGACTTTCCACATCCTGATTCTCCAACAATGGCAAGACATTTCCCGGGAGCAAGCGAAAGCGAAATATTTCTCACCGCAGGGATCTTTCCCGACGTGCCCGGGAAAGAAACCGAAAGGTCAGCAACCTCAAGTAAATTCATAACTGTACCACCTCACGGATCCCGCGTTCGTGGATAAAGGCAAGACTGGTTATTGCCAGAACCCCAAGAATGATGCAAAGTGCAGGCGGGAGCCACCAGTACCACATACCCCGGAGGAAACCACTGTATGTGAAAGCATCCGAGATCATGCCACCCCATGACACCATCATTGGATCGGAAAGTCCGAGAAATGCAAGTGATGCTTCTGAGATCATAGCAGCTGCAGTAACGAGCACAAACTTCGGCACAATTACCGGAAATACCACGGGAAGAATTTCGCGAACCATAATTTTCGCATCGGAAAACCCGAGACAGCGGGAAGCAAGAATGTAATTGGACGACCTGATCTGCATCACTTTGGAACGTACGACCCGGGCTATGGACTCCCACGAAAGAAGTCCAAGTACGAGAATCAAAACCCATGGACTTGGACCAAGATATGCGGCAAGGATGATGACGAGTGGTATTTTCGGGAGGATCAGCACGATATCTGTTGTTCCCATCAGAAACTCATCCAGGATACCTTTTCGCCATCCGGCAAGAAGACCAAAGCTTGTCCCGACAAGAATCGCAAGAATTCCAGAGGCAAATCCGATCATGAGCGTCCATCTCGCCCCATATATCAGAAGAGAGAAGATATCTTTTCCCATATTATCTGTACCAAGGATATGGTCACTGCTTGGAGGCTGATACGTTGCATCACGGTCGGTGGTTTCATACGGGGCAAAAAATCCCGGGAACAACGCAACAAGGAGAAGAACGGCTATGAGAAGAAACGGGAGAATATACCGTCGGTCAAACTTCATTGTTCCTCGCCCCGTTTAACTCTTGGATCAATGATCCCATAGAGGACATCGGCAATCAGATTGGCACAAATAACCATAATGGCGATCACGAGGAACAAACCCGAGAGCACAGGATAATCCAGGTTCAGAATTGCGGTATACATTACCCGTCCAAGACCGTTTAAGGAAAAAATGATTTCAATGAACAGTGCACCGGAGAGGATAAAACCGAAATCTATGGCAAAATGTGTAACGATCGGGAGAATCGCATTTTTCATGATATGCCCGTAGATGATTTTATTCTGGGGGATCCCGAGACTTTTTGCGAACTGCGGATAGAGCTGGTCCTTTTCAGTCAGAACAGATCCCCGCATGATAATCATGTTTCTGGCAAACACAAATAATGCAAGAGTCAGAATTGGCAGAGCCATATGATAGGCGATGCTGAAAATATCCGGGGTTTCGTAGAATCCTTTGTAGGGGAACCAACCCAGTTGGTAAACAAAGACCGAGAAAAATATAAGTCCAAGGAGGTAAGGGGGAATGCAGGAAACAACAACCCCGAACGCAGTGAGAACTTTTGAACGTTTTTTCTCACTCATCCATCCAGTCCATGTACCGGCAAGGAGACCAAATGCATACCCAATGAGCATCGAGACTCCGGTCAAAAGCAGTGTCCAGGGAACACGACTCCAGATAAGGTCTGCAACATTCTGATGGCGGGTGTATGAGTAACCTAAATCTCCGGTGATAAGATCCTGAAGGTAGATTTCAAACTGCTCATAAAGGGGCTGGTCGAGTCCGAGTTTTACGGTGAGAGCGTCAAGAATTTCCTGTGTTACGTAAACGTCTTCTCCGACAAGGCACTGAACAGGGTCTCCCGGCATGCATCGCGGTAGAAAAAACACGAGTAGAACAACTATCAGCAAACATATGGAATAGCGGATAATTTTTCTGGGAACTGCTTTGTTCATACGTATTTTCAATTGTGTATACTGTTGGTCACAACAGTTTAAAAAAGATGATTAATCTGCCGGGTGAATGGACAGCAGATTGATTTCGTTATAGATACCCGTTGCTTTGGAAATGTACCATCCGTCAATTTCTGTGTTGATGGGAGTTACATCTGTGCACCAGTAAAGTGCAATTCCGGGGACCTGTTCGGCATAGTAATCCTGCAACTCTGAAATCAGGGATTTCAGTTCATCTCCATCAGGGGTTACACTTATTTTCGCGCAGAGTCCAAGGAATACCGGGTCGTCAACATTCTGGAGTTTGCCCGCACCTACAGCATTGCTTGCAAAGTAGCCGGTAGCCCATCCGGAATCCATCATCATACCTTTGGCAGTGATGCCGTTATATGCAATGTCATAGGTATGAGACTCCTTTAACTCAATCCAGGCATTGATATCCGAGGCAAATTTATATTCTACTTTGAGTCCTGCTTTTTCGAGGTACTCTTTAATGAGCTCACCTGCGACTTTGTCGCGGGTCAGGAGAGTAACAGTTAAAGCATCTCCGTTTGTGTCTTCGCGGATCCCGTCACCATTGACATCTTTGTATCCCGCAACATCCAGCATGGATTTTGCTGTCTCAAGGTTGTAGGTGTTGGCAGTTGTTTCTTTGTAATAAGGAACACCACTTGGAATAAATCCGGAGTTTGCACTCAAACCGTATCCTGCTGCCGAGATCTCAACAAGTTCATCATAGTTGAGGGCGTAAGCGATTGCTTTACGGAATGCCAGGTCGCTTCCAACATCAGAGGTGATGGTGTTAAACCCGACATAGGACATTTTGAGAGAGGGGGTCTGTACAGCAGTGAATTTGTCGGACGTTTTAAGGAGTGCAACAGACGTTGTTGGGAATGCTGTGCCGTACTTCCAGTACGTGTCGCATTCTCCGCCAAGCATAGCGGAGATGGCTGCATCTTCAGTTGCAAACCAGTGAATCTCAATGGTGCCATAGTAGGGGGCGTCACCTTTCCATTCGGGGTTTACCGCAAGTATGAGTGTTGCAGAATCGGTATCGATAGATTTGACATAATAAGCAGCTGAGCCGACATAAGGTCCGTTACTGATATACTCTTCAGGGGTGTCAATCGATTGCCAGATATGCTTTGGAATGATGTTGATAGCGACCAGGTCGCCGCAAAGACGGTATACCGGTTCTGCGAGACTGATGGTAACAGTATTCCCACTGGTGGAAATAGTCGCGTTTTTGATCCATGCCGGAGAAGTTGCGATCTTTTCTCCAGTATATTCAAGAGAGAATTTCACATCTTCTGCTGACAGGGACGTGCCGTCACTCCATTGATAATCCGGATCCAGAGTGAACGTCCAGATTTTTCCATCAGAGGATACTGTCCAGCTTTTTGCGAGATCTCCGATATAATCCCCGTTTTCATCGACCTGAACGAGAGGCGGGGTGGTGACCCGCGTCATCTGTGCGAAGTTATAGTTGCCAAAATACGAGGCTTCGGTGATCTCGCTTGGCGTGGCAATTTTGAGTACTGCATCAGAATTGGTCTGTGTCGAGCTGATACATCCGCTGCAAAAGATAAGCAGAATGACAATAAGGAGGATCCCTATTGTCGCAAAGTGTTTTTTCTCATACATAGTTACTATCATTTTCTTAACTTGTAATC
>CAYSRP010000034.1:0-13148 GCA_964433475.1 uncultured Methanomicrobiales archaeon | reverse complement strand
TCCGGAACGAAAGACGGAGATATTCCGTTTGTGGGGTACTGAAATGATCGAGTTCCTTCTCCTCCTGATATTTGCGATATTCTTCGGTCTTCTCCTGCATGGTATCCACCGTAAGGTGATCGCCCGGATACAGCAACGTCCCGGTCCGCCGATCTGGCAGGAAATATTACACACCCTGAAGTTCTCCTTTAAGCAGACCTGGATACCGAAGACGGCAAGTCAGGTGATGTATGTTGCGATCGTTTTGATCGCGATCGGTCTCTGGACATCCGCACTGTATGTTCTCTGGACCGGGGGAAGTCTGCTTCTGATCTTCGCATTCTACATGCTCCATAAAATCGTGGAACACGGAACGGGACTTTCGTCCGGCTCTCCGTATACGAAGTTCGGTGCGATCCGGTCCGTCATGTCGGCTGCGGCTGAATTGCCTCTCCTTGTGACCGTCGCGATCGTGTATATTTTCACCGGCACGCTTTCGATTTCCGGGATCGCCGAATGGGAAGCTGCAAACGTTCCCCTGATCGGGATCGCTTTGCCTGCTGCGATATCGCTCTACCTTATTATTCTCTCGAAGGCACACTACGGTCCCTTCTCGGTTATCGAGGCAAAGGAACTGGTCTCCGGTTACTGGACAGAGCACTTTGGCGGATGGAGGGCACTGCTGAACATTGCTCTCGCGCTCAAAACATTTGTTCTGCTCGGTGTCTTCATCGTTGTCTTCTTCGGAGCACTGCCGTGGTGGCTTATCCTTATCGTAATGGTCCTTGTGATGGTGTCTATCTCATTTATCTGTGCAACGACCCCGATGCTCACACCTTATAACACGGTCCTCATCCAGACGATCTGGACGATCGTGGTCTGTGTCTACGGCGTGATCATGTGGATGGTGATATCATGTCTATAAAGTCTGAGCAAAAACAGGGCGAACTCATCCCCCTCATTGCTGTCATATGTGTTGTATTCTACATTCTCCTGATGCTGGTTGAAGCCGCTCTTTACCCGCAGATGCTGCTTGGAGCCGTTCTCGGGTCAGTGTTCCTCGGTCTTCTTGCGACGGTATTCGTCTGGACGAATGAACACGCAAAGCATGTGGTCGAGATGGTCTTGATCTGGGTAATGATCTTCGGATTTGTTGCCTACGGATTTCTCTGCTTCGGAGGTGTCATATGAATCTCCTCTATGAAAGAGACCTTGAACCGATGAAACTCGTCACACTCAAGTGTCCCAGACAAAACGAGGTGACCCTTCTGCTTGCAAAGCGTCTCGGCATCTCCCGGCAGAGAATGAGACAGATCCTCATTGAGAAATGTGATCAGATGACACTCGAAAATCTTGGACCACGGTATGAAGCTGCTGAGAAAATATCTGCGAATGACGAGATAGGGAACGCCCTTTCCCTCCCGCATCTCTCAACTGCAACGGGGATACTCTCGCATGAGAGAGCGGAGTTCTACCGCAAAAAAGCAGGAGAAAAAGACGCTGTGGTAAACGATATCATAAAGGAAATTCTGGAGGAAATATCATGACCGTTTTGCAAAAACTCAAAAATGCCGTTCGGGAACGGTCCATACATGTATGCTACGTAAACACAGGTTCCTGTAATGGATGTGACATTGAGATCCTCGCCTGTCTCGCCCCGAAATACGATATCGAACAGTATGGGATCTATGTTCACAATAATCCGCGAGAGGCCGATGTCATTTTGGTCACGGGAGGGATGTCTCCCCAGTGGATCGACAAACTTCCTGATCTCTGGGACCGTGTTCCGGAACCAAAAGCCGTGGTGACGATAGGGAACTGTCCGCTTTCCGGATGTGTGTTCAACCGTCCGGGAAAACTCATCGACCCGCCTGTCAGCAAATATATTCCGGTCACCGCATCGGTCCCGGGGTGTCCTCCGCGTCCGTCGGAAATCATCTCAACGATCCTTGGTGCAGCTGACGAACTTTTCAGGGACTATGAAGTTCATCATAAGGAAAAGAAAGTGGCAAAGAAAGGGGGTTCGCATAAATGAGAAAAGTTGTTGATGTTTCTCTTCCGATCGGTCCGATCCATCCCTGTTTCAAAGAACCGTGCAGGATAAAATGCGAAACGAAGGGTGAAAGGATAGTGACCACTGAGGTGGAACTCGGTTACGTGAAAAAAGGCATCGAGAAGATCATGATCGGTCGTCCATGGCAGGAGACGATCTTCCTCGCGGAAAGGGTCTGCGGAATATGTTCCGTCGTTCACAACACCGTGATCGTTGAGGCTCTGGAAGAGATCAGCGGGATCACTGTTTCGAGACGGGCGAAACTTCTCCGTCTCATTTTAAACGAACTTGACCGTATCCAGAGTCACCTTCTTGCAAATTACTCATACTGCTACACCATCGAGCATGAAACACTTGCCATGTATCTGCTGAATCTCCGTGAAACAGCGATGGATTCGATCGA
This sequence comes from uncultured Methanomicrobiales archaeon, assembly GCA_964433475.1. GTDB lineage: Archaea > Halobacteriota > Methanomicrobia > Methanomicrobiales > Methanocorpusculaceae > Methanocorpusculum. The sequence goes on along the minus strand of CAYSRP010000034.1, from coordinate 10,713 downwards.
AATGATGACCGGAACACGGGTCATGTCGGCATACATTGTGCCGGGGGGCGTCCGTGAAGATCTGTCCGATGAGAACGCTGCGAAGATCATGGACGCGACCTACACGATCGAAACGGAACTTAAACGCTTTGTGAAGATGTTCGAGACGGGTCCGATGATCGGGCTTCGTTCAAAAGGGATAGGTGTTCTTTCAAATGAAGATGCGTTGGCATCCGGGGTTGTCGGTCCGACTGCCCGTGCCAATGGTCTCCCCCGCGATGCCCGGAAGGATGATCCTCTCTATCTGGAGATGGGCTGGCATATGATCCTCAGGACCGGATGCGACAACTTCTCCCGGATCATGCTTCGGTTTGACGAACTCTTCCAGTCCATTACGCTGATCCGGAACGGACTTGCGGCTCTTGAGCCGGGCAAGATCAGAAACGGCGGAGAGATGAAAGCCGGTCGTGTGAAACACACTATCGAAGCACCACGCGGAGATCTTACCTATGAGATCGAGATCGACTCATCAGGTCAGGTCGTGTATGTTTCGATCCAGACACCATCCATTCCGAATATCGAGGTCGCATCACATGCGATGATGAAAAATCTGGCTTCCGTTGCCGATGTGACGTCCACGTTCATCAGTGCAGATCCGTGTATTGCCTGTGCGGAGCGGTAACATGACGTTCTTCACCTACATCAGAGAATTCCTGAGATTTTCATGGATAAAAACATTTTTCACGGTAAAAACACCGCCTTTGGTCAGTCCATCGTATTTCCGGGACTTTCCGAAGTTGACCGGGAAGGATTGTACCCATTGTTTTACCTGCAGAATGATCTGTCCCTCTCCCGGAGCAATAGATGTGATCCAGACGGCAGGCGTGTGGAATCCGGTCGTGTATGCAGGACACTGTGTCCGCTGCGGATACTGCGTCGAAGCGTGTCCCGAAGGAGTTCTGACGTCCGGGGACCTGCTTACACGAAAGGAAGAGCAGGGTCTTTTTTTCTCCCACGAATACATCGTGAAGATCGACACTGAAAAATGTATGGGCTGCGGAAACTGCGCGACGGCATGTCCGGCAAACCGTGAACTCGACCCGCAGATCGGTGCCGGCGGGACCTCATTTTCAGAAGAGGTCGTCATTCGTGTTGAAAACGGCAAGAACACGGTAAAACACAACGAACGATGCACCGGGTGTAAAACGTGCATGGAAACCTGTCCAAACGGAGCTATCCATGTGATCCGGAACGTGGTTGCATTGCAGGAGAGTAAATAAATGGATTATATCATCAAGAATGCCTGCGTGATCGACCCGGTAAACAAAATATCCGGCGAAAAGATGGATCTCTATGTTTCCAACGGGAGGATCACGGATGAAGAGCCCAAAGGTGCCGAGATCATTGATGCAGACGGGTGCCTGACCCTTCCCGGCGGAATTGATTCCCACACGCATATCTGCGGAACGAAAGTAAACTTCGGCAGATACATGAGCCCGGAGGATATGCGTGCAGGCCGTGCTCCCAGAAGAAAAGGCATGCGGGCCGTTTCCGGATACAGTATCCCGACAACATATGGAAACAGTTACCGGTATGCTCTCATGGGATATACCACACTCACCGAAGGAGCCATGGCCCCGCTCGAGGCACGCCACACTCACGAGGAATTCAGGAGTACTCCCCTGCAGGATGGTCTCATTCTCACACTCTTCGACGGAGACTGGGGAGTCATGCGGGCAATTGCCGCCGGGGATGTCAAACGTGCAGCTGCCTTGATTGCATGGCGTCTTAATGCAGTGAAAGGATACGGTGTGAAACTGACGAACCCTCTCGGTGCAGAACTTTGGAGTTGGGGAAAGAATGTTGACTGCATTCGAAAACCCATTCCTTATTTCGATATCAGCCCGGCCGAATACATCAAAGGGGTAATTGAGGCAAATGAAATGCTGGGTCTTCCCCACTCGGTGCATATACACTGTAATAATCTGGGAAAGCCCGGAAATTACACCTGTACCATCGGGACCATGGGACTTGTTCCGGACCTGAACAAAAAGCGGCAGACCGCATATATGACCCATGTTCAGTTCCATTCATACGGAGGGACCGGATGGAAGGATTTCTGCTCAAGGACAGAACCCGTCACAAATTATGTGAACCAGCATCCCCAGATCACGATGGATATGGGGCAGATCATGTTCGGACGGACCACGACCATGACGGCAGATGGTCCGATGGAATTCAACCTCTACCGTCTTCATCAGGATAAGTGGAGTAACCATGATGTCGAGATGGAAACGGCATCCGGCGTTATTCCGGTGATCTACCGGCGCAAAAGTCTCGTTAACAGCGTAATGTGGTCGATCGGTCTTGAACTTGCCCTGCTCACGAAAGATCCCTGGCATTGTCTTCTGACGACAGATAATCCGAACGGCGCCCCGTTTGTCAAGTATCCGGAGATCATCGGGCTTCTGATGAGTAAGGAATACCGTGACAAGGAATTTGCAACTATCCATCCGAAGACGGAGAGCCGTGTTGTTCTTCCGGCACTCGACCGCGAGCTGACCTTTGATGAGATCGCGGTCATGACCCGTGCCGGTCAGGCAAAGGCCCTTGGTCTTCTGGACTTTGGAAAAGGGCATCTCGGTTGTGGGGCAGAAGCAGATATTGCAATTTATCCGATCAAACTGGATAAGATCGACCCGTCAAAGGAGTATGCCGAGATCATCCGGAGTTTTGCCCAGACCAAATACACGATGAAACTCGGTGTGCTGATTTCAAAAGAGGATCAGATCCTGGCAGATAATCAGAACAGGACGTTTTGGTGTAGTCCGAAAGTACCTGCAAAGTATGACATGTCGAAGGATCCGGAACTGATCCATACATTCAACCGGTATTACACGATCAGAATGGAAAATTATCCGGTGGACGAGGATTATTATCTGAGAAAAAGTATGAAAATCGAAACGGAGACGACGTTATGAGACGTGTCACGCTTATTTTACGGGAAGAGGTCGACCCGTATCTTCCCATCGAGGCAGAAGCAATTTCACCGGAGATCCTTTCAAAAAATATTGATGTGTCGGTCTTTGTGGGAAATGAGAAGAAGAAGCTGAAAGAGGTTTTCGATATCAGAGTCGACGGTGAAGCTGCCGGACCATCAGCGACCGAAATCGTTATGGTCGGTGACTGCCATCAGGTGAAGCGTGTCGGCGAATACATGACCAACGGCAGGATCATCATTGAAAAGGATATTGGAATGCACTGCGGGGATTTTATGGATGGGGGGGTGATCGAGATCGGGGGTAATGCAGGTGACTGGCTCGGGCGTGAGATGCTTGACGGAACCATCATCTGTCACGGAAATGCCGGAAACTACTGCGGTTCGGGATACCGGGGCGGAAGAAAAGGTGTTCGCGGCGGGGATATTCTTGTCGAAGGAAATGTGGGTGATTATTGTGCCGAGTGTCTCTTTGGCGGCTTGGTCCATGTAAAAGGAAATGCCGGAATCCATGCAGGATGCAACATGAAAGGAGGCAAACTTCTCATTGAAGGGAATTGTCTGATGCCCTGCGGAGATATGTATGCCGGTGAAGCAACGGTTTACGGGCATGTGACCGATTTCCTTCCAACCTTCAGGGAAACGGGAACAATTACCGAATCAGGGCACCGGCTTACTGTTTTCACCGGGGATCTGGCAAACAGAAATGCGAAAGGGACGCTTCGTGTCGGCTCGTTCGACCGGATCTAGGCAAATATTTTTTTTACTTTTATCGCAATTCTCATGAAGAGATTTCTGATGTTTGTGGGTATCAGGTGACGGTCTAAATCTTGATGATGCCAGACGACCTATTTTATATCATGACAAGACGACCGGTTATTTCAGTTATAGGTGATGCGGCCCTGAAACCCGGGTGCGCGAAAGAGCGGTTTGCTTTTGCTCTTGGCAGGACTTTGGTTTCACATGGTTACCGGATCATGTCCGGTGGGCTCGGCGGTGTGATGGAGGCAGTTTCACACGGGGCACATGATTCTCCAAACTATCGCGAGGGTGATGTGATCGCTATCCTCCCGGGTAACGACCCTGCCCAGGCAAATCCATATACGGATATTGTGATCGCGACGGGACTGGATCATGCGAGGAATTTCATCGTGGCAAATACGGATGCGGTTGTCGCGGTCGGCGGTGGGTCAGGTACGCTCTCCGAACTTTCGTATGCATGGGTGATGCGCCGGCTCATTATGGCATACCGTGTTCCGGATCCAGTTCATGTCGAGGGTGTCTTTTCTGACTGGGGATCGATCGTTGCGGATAAGAAGATCGATGATAAATCGCGGTATCCGGATATTCCCGATGACAAAATCTTCGGGGTGGATACGCCGGACGATGTTATCCGGATCCTGTCGGAGCGGTTATCGAAATATACCAGTCGTCCGACCCTTGCGGGAAAAAGAAATTAAAATCAGGATATGATTTTATTGACCGGGTTATTCTGACAGCATTTGCTGTCACACTCTCCGCCGGCATATGGACAGATCGTCATAGAAAAGTCTGCCATCGGATGCCCTTTGCTTTTGATCTCGAATTCTTTATACCATCCGAATGCGGCTTTTTTTGTTTCAATGCCCTTCTCTGTGAGTCTGCTCTGGACATTTTTCAGGATCCATTGCGAGATACCCGGACATCCGAGATCGCTTACGAGATGTGCATAGGGAAAAAGCATCACCCGTTTTGCCCCGAGACGATCAAGTCTGATCAGGATGCTTTCGACCGCTGCAGAGACCGTTAGTTCGGGCGAGATCTCATCCGACTTTTCAACACTGGCAAACAGCAGAACACAGTTCTCCATCTCATCTTCTCTTACCGGGTCAGGCTCTGCAAACTTCGTCTTTGAAGTGACCTTATAATACACCCAGTCCGTGTGAATGCCCAGGATCCTCATCTGCTCACTTCAGTAAGGGATATGGTTTCACTTGTCAGCATTCCTTCAACATGACCCTTTGTATCTATCACCGGCAGGGCGGAGATGTGATATTTTTCGAGAAGCAATGCGGCAACGCGGAGCGGGTCGGTTTTTTTCACCGAAATGACCTTCCTTGTCATGATATCTGCGAGATTTTTATCGTCTCCTGCGACCGATTTTGCAATATCCCACGATGTAACGATGCCGGAGAGCCTTCCCTCTTCAGATATAACTGCCAGATGATTTATCTCCTGCCCGATCATGATCTCCGCAGCCTGACGGATCGTGGCACATGCACAAATGACCGGCGGATTTTTCGTCATCAGATCTTCGACCGTGAACGGTGTTAAAAACTGTCCGACCAGAAAGTTCAGCTGATTATTTTCCAAAAGGAAGCCGTCGTGTCCATGTGGCGACTGGATCTCTCCATATTTTGCTTCTCTGCCGTTTGCGGTCAGTGCCATCACGATCTCCTGTGAGAGATACGGCGGATATAACCAGTCCGATGAAACAGAGAGGATCAGAAACTTTGCCTTAGTTCCTGCAAGTCCTTCTGTGAGGTTTCCGTTTTTCGTCAGGTCATAGTAGTCGACGGCTCGTGTGATATAGAGATAGGAGTTCGGGTCAAAGCGTTCCACGAACGTCTCCCCCTGATGCTGGAGATAACTTTCAACAGAGAACTCGGTATCAAACCCGTAACCTATGTTTGCATTTTTCTGCAGCCGGCGTCCGAATTTTGTCTGCATCGCCTCATCCGAGAGATAGGTAATATGCGCCAGCATGCGGGCGAGGGAGAGTCCGTGACCTGGTTTTTTCCCGGTGTCAGCGTAGTTCCCGTTGTTCCAGTCCGGGTCGCTCATTATTGCGGCTCTTCCGACTGTACTGAATGCGATGTGCATCGGCGTGGAATATCCGGCAGAGGCGATACAAATGACTCTGCGAACAAAGTCCGGGAACTCAACGCTCCACTGAAGAGCCTGCATACCTCCCATTGATCCTCCGATAACGGCATATATTCCGGAAATGCCCAGTTCCCGGAGGAACTGATATTCGGCATGGACAATGTCCCTGATGGTGATCACCGGGAACGTGATACCGTATATTTTCCCTGTTGTCGGATCTATCGACATGGGACCGGTCGAACCCTGACATCCTCCGATCACGTTAGTTGCTATTACACAGTATCGGTTCGTATCGAGAGCTTTGCCCGGTCCGATGATCCCGTCCCACCATCCGGGTTTTGTATCTCCGGTGTGGAATCCTGCAGCGTGGGCGTCACCGGTAAGCGCGTGGCAGACGAGAATGATGTTTTGTCCGTTTGGTGACCCGTAACATTCGTAGGCAATAGTTGTTTCTGCGAGGGTCGCTCCGCTTTCCAGAGTAAGCGGAGTCTTCAGTGTATGATATTTTGTTGTGACTTTCCCAACAGATTCCTGTAACATTTTTCCTCCTTAAACGAGCGAGAGTGCATGATCCAGATCCGCGATGATGTCTTTCGGATTTTCGAGCCCGACAGCAAGGCGGATCGTATCCGGCGTGACACCTGTTGCGATCTGGTCCTCTTTTGAGAGTTGCTGGTGGGTGGTTGATGCCGGGTGGATAATGAGTGTTTTTGCATCTCCTATGTTTGCAAGAAGGGAGATGAGCCGGACATTATTCTGAACTGTGACTGCAGCATCAAAACCTCCTTTGACGCCAAACGTCAGAATCGGACCGCCGGACCCGCCGAAATATTTGTCGCGATTCTTTTCCGAGGGATGACCCGGAAGTCCGGGATAATTCACCCAGGCGACTTTTTCATGGGAGGCAAGGTGTTTTGCAACCGCGAGGGCATTTTCCGCGTGGCGTGACACACGAAGGTAGAGTGTTTCCAGACCGATCGAGGTGAGCCAGGCGTTGAATGGTGACAGAGTCGCCCCGAGATCCCTCATGAGGGAGATGCGGATACTTGTCGAGACAGTTGATGGACCGAATGTCTGGTAGTGGACGAGCCCTTTGTATGCCGGGTCCGGTTCGGTGAACTTCGGGAATTTTCCATTGTCCCAGGGAAATTTTCCGTTCTCGACAATTACGCCGGAGAGGGCAGTTCCATGACCGTTTGCATATTTTGTTGTAGAAAGTACGACGATGTCGGCTCCGTGTTCGAGCGGGCGAACGATGCCGATTCCAATCGTGTTATCAACTACGAATGGAATTCCTGCATCATGGGCAATTTTTGCAATTTCCTCAAAGTCAGGGATGTCGAGTTTAGGGTTGCCGAGTGATTCAAAGTAAATCAGCCGGGTCTTTTCGGTGATGGAATTTTTCAGGGCTTTTAGATCGTTTGAAGGGACGAAACGTGCGGTCCTGCCAAAGTTCGGGAGAGTCAGGTTGAAAAACTCAAATGTCCCTCCGTAGAGATTGTCTGCTGAAACGATCTCATCACCGGGGTTGGTGAGAACTAGGATCAGAGTGCTTATCGCGGCCATGCCTGACGAGAGACTTATTGCGGCAGTTCCCCCTTCGATTGCGGCGATGCGTGTTTCAAACGAGGTGTTGTTCGGATTGGTGAGCCGGGTATAGATGTTTCCTGCGATAGACAGGTCGAATCGTCCGGCAGCCTCCTTTGCATCTTTGAAAACATACGCTGTCGTCATATAGATCGGCTCGGCACGTGCACCGGTCGTCTCATCCGGTTTTTGTCCTGCATGTATTGCAAGGGTTTCTTTCTGATATTTTGGGGTCATAATAATTCACGCTGTGAATTGTGTTGGCGGGCGGACAATAAATAGATTAGGGTAATGGTTCGATCCATTTCATTATCACCTGTTTTCAATTTCCGGCATGATGAAATCACAGAAAACAGCGAAGAACAAAAAATGGGATGAAAATTTTTCAGTTTGCTGCTTCTTCAGCTTTGATTTTTCTGATCTCTTCCAGAAGCCGTTTGAGAACGACTTCGTCTGACGGCATATCCGAGTGAAACGCTTTTTTCACGTGGATCGGGACACCGTCAAGACGATATGCCGTTCCCTCCGCATCGATCCCCACCGCTGCGACCGGAATATGGATCTTAGCAATCGCCGTTGAAAGGGAAACGAAGGGGTCGATGACGACCGTATTAATGGATGCAAGATGCTTCACTGTTTCATGCGGGAAGTGGGCACCGAGATCCGTTCCGATGATCATGACCGCATCTGCCTCTTTTTTCGCCAGAATATCCACTCCGCTCGTTTCACCTGGATTGTAATGAACGATCCCTCTTGAGTAATCCACTGCATAAGGGTAGCCGGCGACCATCGAAAACATCTGGTTTGTTCCGTCCACGTTCCAGTGACCGCGAAGAGGGGTCAGGGTATATTTTGTGTGCCGGTTCAGTTCGTCGACCAGTTCGATCCCTGCACGCACGTTTTTGTATTTTCCCCGTGACTGGGTCAGTCCGATCCCGGTGAAGAACGCACCGAATTTTGCTGCAAGCAAAACATCTGCGACTTTGAACACAACGTTCCGTTCAACACCCGCGACCGAATCCGGAATAACATCCCGCTCACCGCGGACAGCAGCACGAATGGCATTGAAAAGAGCGAAATCTCCTCCAGGCTTTACCTGCACGAAAATGTCCGCAAGTTTTGCTGTATCGGTTTCCCGTATATCAACAACAATAACCGTCCGGTCTTCTCTTCCTTCATCACGGAATGCGCCGGTCGAATAGGTCGAGTATCGCGAAAGATGCCGCGGGTGGGCGGCGATCGGGTTACATCCCCAGTAAACGATCACATCGGCACGGTTTTTGATCTGACCAAGCGTACAGCCCGGGTGCCCGACTTCCTGAACTGCCATAATCGTCGGTCCGTGGCATTCGGAAGAACAGTTGTCCATTACTGCGCCGATCTCTTCGGCAATTTCAAGTCCAACGTGCATCGCTTCGGTTGATGTGCCCGCCCATCCGTAAAACAGCGGACGTTTTGCATGGACAAACATCCGGGCGGTTTTTTTGATCGCTTCATCAAAATTTGTCTCACGCCAGACATCTCCGTCACGTTCGATCGGCGTGATCATTCGTCCGTTTGAACAGAATTTTCCCGACGAAAGCGTGCACCCGTTTATCACGTCTGTGATGATCCCGTCTTTTATGTGAAGTTCGATATCATCGCAAAGGCAGCCGCAAAGAGGACATGCCGCATTTTTAACGACCTTTTCACCCTTTTCAACACCCGGCAGCGTGATTCCGGCAGGAATCTCGTATCTGAGACCTCCCAGATCTTCCATAAGATCCCAGGCAGATTTCAGAGGCAGGTCGGTCGGTTCCACGTCGACAGGCATATCTTTGAAATCCGGTGCCCCGGTCGAGTGTGTTTTGTCGTGTAAAATAGCATTCGCGAATGGACCGCATGGGAGGAATACAACCCCCGCAGGTGTTTCCGGCGATTCACGCACAGAAAAAACGGTTTTTCCCGTCGAACTTGTGATAAGAACGTGTTCTCCCTCCTCGACACCTGTTTTCATGGCATCCATTGGATTTAAAAAACAGTATGACGTTTCGATCGAATATTTTGCGCTGTCTTTATAATACAACTGGGCTCCCTGCTCTGCTGTCCTTCCACTGCTCATCATCAGTTTCATATTCAAAATCACCTCTTCCCAATAGTAACAGTATGTTTCCGGTACAAAGTAATAAATCCATCTTAAATAAGACAGTATACTACAAATGCGGATAATCAATATCATAGGTCACTCCAATTCCGGGAAGACCACTTTAATCACAAAAATCGTCCCTCTTCTTGCAAAAGTAGGAACGGTTTGCACAATAAAGCATCTGGGACATCATGTCTGGGAATTACCGGAAGGGAAAGATACGACCGTTCACTATGAGGCTGGTGCGACCTGCGGGGCAGGTATCGATTCGGAAAAGACCATGATCACGCTTCGGGACACGGATATATACACGATTCTGGATTTCTATACCTGGATGGGATATGATTATGCAGTGGTCGAAGGATTCAAGGAAGAGGGATTCTCCTGTGCTGTCCTTGGAGATCTTGAGGCAGAAAATGTTCTCCTGACCGATCCGACACCTGAAGAATTATTTGCGGCACGCGATAAATTTGATGAATATGTGCCGGTACACAGTTAGAATATGTCGAGAAAAAGATCTCCCGCCTCAACATCTGAAACATCTCTTCACCGACAGGGGTATAACTTTATAGCCGAAGGTTCATCCGCTGCAGTTAAGCCGTGCATGTGGTGCAAACGTGCCCTTCGAGGAGGAGATTCCTGCTATAAACATCAGTTTTACGGCATCGATACCTGGAAATGCGTTCAGATGACCCCGACGCTCCGGTGTAATCAGCGTTGCCTGTTCTGCTGGAGATCCATGGAACATGAAATTGTTTCCGAGAAGGAACTCTCTCCTGAGGAAATCATTTTGGGCATTCCAAAAATGCAGAAGAAGGGTTTGTCCGGAGATAAACCGTACACAGACCCGGAACGCTGGGATGAAGCAGTGAATCATCCGACCCAGTATGCGCTCTCTCTTTCCGGTGAGCCGACCCTTTATACAAAATTACCGGAACTTATCTCTCTCCTTCGTGAAAATAACGAGCACAGTGTCTTTGTCGTTTCAAACGGCACGATCCCGTCCGTGATCGAAAAGATCCGCCCGACCCAACTCTATCTATCCGTTGATGCGGTGGACGGGCCCTCCTATGAAACGATATGTCGTCCCATGGGCGACGCAAAGATCATGTGGGGAAACATCAAAAGATCCCTGTCGCTCCTCCAAAAAAAAGAGGAA
>CAYSRP010000033.1:0-13396 GCA_964433475.1 uncultured Methanomicrobiales archaeon | reverse complement strand
CCGCAAACAGAAGTATATAGATCAGCACCAGACCAAGGATCGCCGAAACCGCTGCCTGACCGGACCTCATATTCTGCCCTACCTCAAGACCCTTCCAGGTAACGATCGCCGACCAGATACTTGCCGCAAACAGACCCAGGATCGGGATCCATCCGATAACTGCATACGAAAGAGCACTCCGCATAACGATCGCCACGATCTCCGAAAACTTCACCTGAGGCTCACAGACCCGGGCAACGATACCGGTAACAACTGCCCGGATGAACACGCAGACGATCCAGATCACATACAAAACCAGTCCGAACAAGACCAGCGGCAGAAGATTATCCTGCATTTTCAAAATCAGCGGGAACTCCGTCGCCGTCATCTTCAGGACCATCGGCACAACATACACAAGAAGCAGAACCGAAATCACGGCCCACAGTGCGCCCGACAGGAAAAACATCCCAACAGCGTCTCTCGGTGTCTCACGCATATAATACGCAAACGCATCCGACGGACGGGTAACAAACCCGATAGCACCGCCGTTATACGGGACCTTCTCCCGCTTATCTCTTCTCTCTCCCGGTTCTCTCGGCTCGCGTGGTTCCTTTTTATGCCGTTTCTCGCGACCGGGCGACTCTTCCAATGCATGAGTCGATCCAAACGCGGTCCCGCACATTGCACAGACCTCTGCATCCACGGGATTCCGTGCCCCGCATGCAGAACAGAACTTCTCCCGCGTGTTCCTCTGGGGAGCCGGAGTGACCGTAGTCACAGAATACTGCTTCGACTCGGGAACATAGACCGCCGTCTCCTGTTTGGGAATGATCTCGCCAAACTTTTCCATCCAGGTCTCGCGTTCGGGCATCGACGGAAACAGAAGATGCATCTCCTTCTCTCCATCGCGTCCCCCGATCAAAAGAGAAATCCCCGGCTCCCCGACTTCCCCAGCGAGCCGGTCCGCACGAATGAGCGTGTTAACGGCAAATTCCCCGATCACCGAACTCTTCCCCTCAACAATAAACCGGGTATTCGTCAGATCCAGCGTGACAAAACTCTGCTTGATCCGGACACCACCGGTCGACACAAGGATCCTCTCGCCTGCATCCGGAACAAAATTTCCGGTACATGTAATGGTCGAGGGCTCGGACACAGGAGAAATCAGCGGCATCCTTACCGGAAGTTTTGCCTTCAGTTCCCGCATCCAGGCATCCCGGGCAGAAACTGTCGGGAAACAAAGCACCATCTGCTTTGCACCGGAAAGGGATCCGACGGAAAGAGCGATCGCCGGCTCGCCCTCCTCAGTCTCGAATACAGCAGCATCCAGAAGTTCCGCGATGGCAAATTCACGACCGATCTTGCCGGTATTATTCTGCAGGATCAGACGCACATTCGTCAGATATAGCGTATAAAACGTCCGTTTGACGCGAACACCGGACGTCTCGATAACGACCGACTCCCCGTGAATAAAATCAGGCCTGACAGGATTCTCAGGATACTCCGGCGGGAGAGGAGCGGGCTTGACCTCCCTGAATGGTTCCTTATTCAGCGGAGAAACAGCGGGACCATTCCCGGGGACGGCAAACGGTTTCTCCCCGATGGCCTCACTGATATGCTCGACCCACGCCTGCTGTTCACCCGCCTTGAATACATCTCTGACGGGAAATCCCCAAATCATCTCCTTCTGCCCGGATGGAGTAGAAACAACGATCAGGAGACCCGGTGAACGATCGTCCAGAACATATGGACGGGCAGACAAAATACTGCTGACCTTAAACTCCCGATCCGATGGACCGCCCTCTATAATCAGACGCTCGCTCGTAAGAGTCGCAAGATACTGCCGGTTCTTTACCAGAATCGGCGAAGTGTATTGCTGAACCTCATTTGCGTGCATTTCAAAAGGAGACATTGTATGATGTAAACTATTTTCATTTGCAACTATTTATACATGTCAAAGAAAGATACGATCATTTAATACGTTTGCGTGTCTATTTGGATAATATGACTGAAAATTCTTGTTCATCATGCCCCGTTTGCGGGAACACCTTCGGGTCGCTCCTTGCAAAAGGTATTCTGATGATCATCCTCGGTGTTCTGATGATGATTTTTACCGTCGCAGCAATATTTGTCGGCGAGACGCTTCTGGCAGTATTTCTGATTTTTATCGGTATTGCGCTCATTACATCGGGATCGACCTTCTTTGGTGAAGTAAAATCCACATGGTGGGTGGTCGTCCTCGGGATCCTTGCGATCATTCTCGGTATCCTGGCGATTTTCTACCCCGAAATCATGCTCGTTTACACGGTGTATATCATCGCGGCCGCAGCATTGATCGGAGGGGTTACCGACCTTGCTCTTGCGATCATGGGAAAATCCGGACAGATCAACCGTGCTCTTGTCGCAGTGTCCGGTGTTCTCGGCATTATCCTTGGTGTGATTTTCCTCTTAAAACCGTTACTCTCGGCAATCCTGCTTGTTGAAGTCGGCGGGATCTTCTTCTTTGCATTCGGTATTGTTGCAATAATCGAAGCAATCGGAGTGAAGTCGTTCGCCAAAAAAGAGTAATTTTAAAAAATCAAACCTATTTTTTCTTTAGTTCCGTTTCCAGAAGGGTTTCTTCTGTTCATCACGCAGATATTGTTCCAGAGAAGCGATCTGGTCCCAGAGTGTATGGACCTGATCCTTGAGTTCGGCGACCTCGGCAGAGACTTCGGAAACGGCATCGAGGATAGCAGTATTATCTCCTTCGGCTTTTTCCCTCATGGCAGCAAGACGATGGTCCATGACGGCAACACTTGATTCAGCCGAGCGGACCGCAAGAATGAGTTCCTCTTCGGTCTCGGATCTCGGGACCGGCGGAGGTACGGTTTTTACCGGGGCTTTTTCGAGGTCGACCCCCATCTTTTTCATATCCTCAACAGCCCGTTCCTCAAGTGATCTTCCTCCGCGAATAGCAGATATAATAACATCTTTGGGAAGACCCTGTGATTTGAGATCCGCGATCTTTCGAAACCGGTCCACGGTATTGTTTTCATAGACACTCACTCTGCCGACTTTGTTTCCGGGGAGGATCTCTGCATATTCCTTTGCTATGATCTTGCAGGCACTCTCGTCAATGCCAAGAATTCCAGCGATCTCGGCAATTTTTTTTGTATTATCTGCCATAGTATTCCTAGAAAGACTATTGCACCGGAATAATAAAAGCCTTGGCACTTGATGCCGGGATTAAAAAAAGAGAAAAAGAAAAAGAAAAGATCAGGCTTCAACAGCCTTGAGATCTTTTTTGTAGAGAATTCCTTCGATCAATGCGATGATTCCGCCGAGGATCAGGAAGATCCCTAAGACAATAACCAATACATCTGCACCAAGTAACGGGTTGATAAGGAAGATCAGACCGATAGCAATACCAAGAAGACCTAAAATGAAGGTCAGGACCCGGATCCCGGCAGAAAGCCCGTGACTGAAGGCAAGAATGACATCAGTCAGACCGGAAATAAGTGCGATGATTCCAACACAAATCGTACCAAATGTGATCATAAACGCGGGGTTTATGAAGGAAATGATAGCGATTATGATACCGATGATACCTAGAACGATCATCCACCAGGTCGTTTTCGGCTCACCGAATGCGGCAAAACCGGAGAACAACGCTGCGATCGAGATGAACAACAGGAAGAATGCGATCAGATATGCACCAAGATTCAGGGTGGCAAACGGGAAAACCAGGAAAAAGATTCCGAAGAGAGCAAAGATGATTGCTTTGAGAATCTGGAACTTCCAGGCATTGGGCGTAAGTTCCTGCTCAATTACGACAACACTTGTCATACTGGGAAATATACCGGCAAAGCCTATAAAACTAACGGAAGAAATACACCAAATCCGGGGGTTTTATGGATCCCCAGCCATTTTCCGGTCAAAGTAAGGCCGGATTTTTTCCGGAATACGCGGACCCGGATACAATTTTATTATTTATTTCGGGACCTATATAGTAAGACACACATGGACGACCAAACCTTTGGGGCACTGAAACTTCTCAAAAATATATCTCTGTACACGGAGACCTACGGGTGTACCTACAATGCAGGAGACACTGAGAAAATCATGGAGATAGCCCAAAGTCAGGGCTGCACTCCGGCAGGATCCGCAGAAGAGGCAGATGCCGTTTTAATTAATACCTGTGTAGTTATCGAAAAAACCGAGCAGCATATGTATGAACGGCTTGAGTTGTTCAAAAACAAGCTCCTTTTTGTAACAGGGTGCCTTCCTCCGGTTGCAGAGGACGTCCTGAAAAAGAATTATCCGGATATCCACATTATCGACCCGGCAATGATCCACTCCTGTTATATGGAGGTAGGAACGTCCCATGCGGGAACGAACGCCGTTCTCCAGATCGCGAGAGGATGCAACGGGCATTGTACCTACTGCATTACGAGGCTCGCGAGAGGAAAACTGGTAAGTTTCCCGGCAGAAGATATCGTCCGACAGGCAAAAAGTATCATTGAGGCGGGAGCGACGGAGATCCAGTTAACAGCTCAGGACACGGCATCATGGGGCATGGACCGGACGGATGGTCAGAGGCTCCCTGACCTTCTTCGAATGCTCTGTAAAATACCAGGTACATTCATGATTCGTATCGGTATGGCAAACCCGAATTCTCTTTTACCGATCCTTGATGATTTTCTTGCAGCAATAGCTGATTCGAAGATCTTTTTGTTTCTGCATATCCCGGTCCAGTCGGGTTCCGATGCGGTTCTCCGGTCAATGGGACGCCGTTATACTTCAGAAGAATATGAGGAGATCTGCCAAAGGGTTCGCAAGGTGTATCCGGATATCCGGATCTGTACAGATTATATCGCCGGGTTTTCCGGAGAGACGGATGAGGATGCCGCGGCGTCTGTCGACCAGATCCTGAGAACAAGACCCGGCAAGGTGAATATCACGCGGTTTTCGGTCAGACCGAACACACCTGCAGCAAAGATGAAAAGGATCCCCGAACAGATCAAAAAAGACCGGTCACGAAATCTTACCAACGCGGCAAATGTTGTGTATGATGCAAACAACGGGGACCTTATCGGAAAAACGATGTCTGCGGTCGTTACCGAAGTGGTAAAAAAAGGGAGTGTTACGGCACGTGACAGGACGTATCAGGACATCGTCATCATGGAAGAACTGCCGATCGGCACAGAGATAACCGTGAAGATAACCGGACACCGTCGTCATTATCTGATCGGCGAACGGATCTGAAAAACAACTTTTTTATAAAAAAATCAACAGAAAAAAATGATGACGCGGGATCCCGCATCATATTATTGATGGTAATGAATACTATCAGCGCTTTGCTTTCGCTTTTGCGCCCATCATTGAAACTTTTGAACGGCGAATCCGGCGGCGGATACGCTGATCTGCGATCTTCGGACCGCGACCACGTCCACGTCCCTGCTGCGGATTGTTTGCCATACGGCCGTCAATCTTTGAGACGATGCTTGCTCTCTTAAATCTCTGATTCGGTCCGGGTTTCTTGACTTCTCCCTCTTTCTGTGGGACAAGGCGAATATGACCCTCGACACTTTTTATCTGGTGCCAGTTGATACTTCCTGTCTTACCCATATTGAACTCCGTATTTTGTTAGTGTCCCACTCACTTAAACATATCTCTATGTTTCAGCAAAGCCAAATCAGACGATCCTGCCGAGTTCGTCGTTTAAGACCTCGGAAACAACTTTTCCGTCGATTCTTCCGCGAACCTCGTTCATGACGATCCCCATTACCGGACCCAGTGCTGCTTTACCACGCGAACGGATGAACTCGACTCTGTCCGAGACGATGTTGTGGACAAGGTCCTGCAGTTCTTCACGGGAGAAGGCAGGTGCAACGCGGGAAACTGCATCGGAGACCGACATCCCTTTGGCACATGCCGTCAGAATGTCGAGAACAGCTTCTTTTGCAGCGTTTCCTGCCTCGATCGTTTTCATGACCCCGATAATGGAATCGTCCGGGATATCATCTTCCGAGATGCCTGCACGGGAAAGTTCCTTGAGCGAGGCGAGGATCGTTCTTGCTGCAAACACCGGACGGATGCCTTCTGAGACTGCGCGCTCGAAAAGCGGGAGTTTCTCGGAAAATGCCATCTGATGCGCCATGCCGGGATCAAGACCATACTCAGAGACAAAGCGCTCAGCCTTCACCGTTAATAGCTCAGGTGTCGCAATGCTGTTCCAGTATTCTTCCGTGACCGGCACAGAGAGAATATCCGTCTCCGGATACATACGGTCCGCTCCAGGCAACGGGCGCATATAGGCAGTTGAACCTCCTTCAAGCATTTTTCGGGTCTCCTCGGGGATCCCTTCGAATGCCATCTTCGCACGGCGAATGATCATCTGCATAGCACACCGGCATTTCTGCTCGGTCGCCGCCACGATAATCACAGCATCTTCTCTTCCGGCACCGAGGGTTTCCTTCAGGATACGGACCTCCTCTTCTGTTACACCATAGGCAGGTAATTCATCGGTATGGAAAAGACCCCCGACCCCGCATTTCTTCGCGTAATCGGACATCTCCGAGCCGAGACGGCGGCCCGGCTGGATCTCCATACCAACCAGACCGGCAAAGCCGTGTAAAACGGTCCCGAGGATCACTTTTGCTTTCTTCAGGACCTGTGATTTGGTCTTGGCAAACACTGCCGTAACATCATATACCTCTCCATTCACCAGAGCATTTCTTGCAGTGAGTTCGTCCCTTATTGCAAGAAGGGACAGTTGTCTCTGGACTTCGCGGCGAACCACTTCGGCAATGAGATCGAGTTCCTGAACTCCTTTTATCTCAACGCGGGCACCATCACGGATCGAGATGTTGACATCCTGACGGATCGTTCCAAGACCCCGCTTGACGCGTCCCGTTGAACGAAGCGTCATACCGATGTATTGCGCAACGTCATGAACTTCATCCGGTGTCTTCATACAGGGAGACGTCGTTATCTCGATCAGCGGGATACCGAGTCTGTCAACCGAAAAGATCGTGTCTTCGATCCGCTGGCATGCTTCTTCTTCGACAGCGACCGTTTCGATCCTGCAGAAATTCAGGATGGATCCGTTCAGAGCAACAAGAGATGTTCTCTGGAATCCGCTCGTTGCCGAACCATCCACGACCATCTTCCGCATCGTGCATATCTCCGGCAGAGGGGTCATGTTGAACATTTTTGCAAGCGTTAACACGATGCCTAATGCATCCGGATTCAGTGGTGCGGGAGGTTCTTCATCGATTTCGACAAGTCCGGTCGTATCATACGTGTAGTAGGTGAACAGCCGTTTGTTCATCTGCTCTTCTTTTGCGGCCCGGTCCACATCTCCCATCTCCGAGGTCGCGACACGGAGATATCTGCTGACCTCGCCGTTGTGCTCGGCAGTGTCGCGGACAAAAGAGGGAGAGTGACTGAACAGTTTTTCCTTCGTATTCAGCTGCTGGTGGATCTCGAGTCCGGCTTTCAGACCAAGTGCTTCGTAATCCATTATACGTTCCTCCATAGATCGAATGCAAGTTCACCCTTGAGATTCGTCTGCATCAGACGACGGATGTCCTCACGTCTCGTTGCATTTCCAAGGACCCACATGAGTTTCACGAGAGCGATCTCCGGAAGCATGGTGCCTCCTTCGATGACTCCTGCATTCAGGAGATCACGGCCTGTTTCATACACACGGTCGCATACTCCGCCGGCAAGGCACTGGGAAGTCATGATGACCGTAGTGCCATTTCCGGTCAGGTCGGCAATTTTCGGGATACAATCCGTACCAACGTGACCAAGCCCTGTGCCTGCGATGACGAGTCCTTTGTATCCTTTGTATGCGTCAAAAATCGCCGGATCCATGCCCGGATAATATTGGATGAGTCCACAGTGCCGTTCCAGATTATCCGAAAGACGAAGGACCTTTTCACCCCGGCGGACCGCATCGTTTGCAAGAACGACCGTTCCCTCCGGATATTCTACACTGCCGACCGGTTCACGTCCGATACTCTGGAACGCGTCACGGCGGGACGTGTGGTTCTTCCGGACCCGGGTCGCACGATGAAGGGAACAGGTTGTATCACTCTCGGTCGCATGCATACAGATGACGACCTCGCCAAGCTCGCTGATACCGGTCTGTGCCGAGCAGATGGCATTCATTGCATTATCACTGCTCGGACGATCCGCACTCCGCTGAGCACCGACAAAGATGACCGGGACCGGGGTATCCAGCATAAAGGAGATCGCGGCTGCACTGTAAAGCAGGGTATCCGTTCCATGGGTCACGATGATCCCTGTCGCACCTTTGCTGATCTCGTCATAGATCGTTCGTGCGAGTTCCTGCCACATTGCCGGGTTCATGTTCTCGGAAAGAACCTGGAACGGCTGGAGTGTGTGGTATCTGGCGATCTTTGCAAGTTCCGGGATATTGCGGAGGATATCCTCTGCCGTGAACTTTGAGGAGACGGCACCAGTACGGTAATCGACCGTACTCGCGATCGTTCCGCCTGTCGAGATAATGGAAAGGAGCGGGAGTTTTGCATCCTGTGTCAGAGGGACTGCCGCCGGTTTTTCCATGGGAAGAGCAGCGTCGCGGGGAATACAGAGGGATTCCGGCACACAGATATTGTATCCGCTTGAAAGTTTTACAACGGCATTTTCACCGGAACGGCTGATAAAAATCCCGTTCATATCGAGTCCTGCAAATTTTACGGTTATCGGGTCACTATTATTCAGAGTCATGCATCAAGTTCCTATATGCTGTTTTCATTTTTTCATCGGCATCACGAAGCTGGTCCTGGAGAATATCTCCGGTCACCTGATCCTGGACGAGCCGGATGTCTGCAACCTTCACGGCTTTTTTCATCATCTTCGGATTCGGTGAACCGAAACTCTGCTTCTGCCTGAGAATTGTTGCGGGATGGAGAACCTTTTTGATCGTTTCTTCGGTCAGTCCCTTTTCCTTGAGCGAAATATGCGCAAGGTCTTTTGCCGCGGTCTCGACGACGTCAAGGTCGAGCGAGCCCAGTTTTACGGCACGGCCTACAATGTTGTGGGCCGTTCTGAAGGGAATATTGTATTCCCGGACCATGAAGTCGGCAAGTTCGGTTGCGGTGGTATTTCCGACCGTTGCCTGCTTTTTCATCAGAGGCACATTGAACTCGGCAGTAGAAATGATTTCTGCAAGGATCGGAAGCGAGGCATTCGTCTGGGCAAATGCATTCCAGAGATGCGGATTCAGATCCTGAAGGTCACGGTTGTAACTCATGGGGAGAGATTTGATGAGCGTGAGTGCGGCGACGAGTTCACCGATGACAGCAGCACTTTTTGCCCGCATGATCTCGAGGGTGTCCGGATTTTTCTTCTGGGGCATGATACTGCTTGTCGAACAGTATGCATCGTTCAGCTCGACAAATTTGACGAATGAAGTCGACCAGAGAATGAGTTCTTCGCACATTCTGCTGATGTTCGTCATAAGAATAGCAAGGCAGCTCAGGGTCTCGGCGATGAAATCTCTGTTCGCTACAGCATCCATACTGTTTTCCATCGGATCGGTAAATCCGAGATATTCTGCCGTGAGGTTACGGTCAAGAGGGAATCCCGTTCCGGCAAAAGCCGCCGACCCCAGAGGGGACATATTTACACGGGTATATGCATCGAAGAGACGCGACGTGTCACGGGAGAAAAGACTTTCGTAGGCAAGAAGATAGTGGGCAAGGGTGGTCGGCTGGGCATGCTGAAGATGGGTAAAACCCGGCATTATAGTATTGGTGTGTTCCTCGGCACGGGTGATAAGCGACTGACGGAGTTCGAATAATGCCGACAGGGTATCGATGAGGAGTTCACGCGTCCTCATCCGAAGACAGGTCGCGACCTCATCATTTCTGCTCCGGCCGAGATGCATTCTGCCTCCGGCATCCGATCCGGCATCCGTCATAAGCTCAGCCTCGATTCCGGCGTGGATATCTTCGCGTGCTGCATCGAATACATCCGCGGGAAGACCATTCTCCAGATAACCCATGAGGACTTTCAACAGTTTTTTTGCGGATCCGGCATCTATCAAATTCTGTTTTTGGAGCATGAGGATGTGAGCGATGTCCACTCTGATATCGCTTGATGCGATCTGTTTGTCCGCATCCATCGATGAGAGATATTGTTCGACTACAGCGGGCCTTGTTCCTTCCAGCCGTCCGGTGCGGATCTGATCTTTTGCCATGTGAACTCTAAACCTGTATAAATATTTGGTGCGTATGTGTTAAAATGGTTGATAGTCTTTGAACCGGACAACAGGGAGGCGATAGAGAGTTACATAACCCAAAACCGCGAATAGTACCTGCAAGAATACGATGATCCAGATACAGCTTCCAAAAGAGGAGATAGCCGGAGTTCCTCTGAGAAATCATATGCTGCTCGCCGCCGGAGTCCTCGGGACGACCGGTGCATCATTAAAGAGGATGCTTTCTCTTGGTGCGGGCGGTGTTGTTACAAAATCCATTGGACCGGTGGCAATATCCGGTCACCACGGACCTGCCCTCGTTCCGATCGAAGGCGGTCTTATCAATGCCATGGGACTTCCAAACCCGTCAAAAGAATTCGTTTCGGAGATTGCTCCGCTGAAAGGCGAACCGGTCGTCGTCAACATTTTCGGCGGGACACCAAAGGAATTCGGCGAAGTTGCATCCTGGTTCCCTGATGCACGTGCATTCGAACTCAACCTCTCCTGCCCTCATGCAGAAGGATACGGTGCCGCGATCGGTATTGACCCTCGGATCGTGAAGGAATGCACGGAAATCGTCAAAACATACAATAGACCCGTCTGGGTCAAACTCACGCCGAACGTGACCGACATCAGAGGGATCGGAAAAGCCGCAGAAGAGGGAGGAGCCGACGCGATCGTGGCAATAAATACCGTAAAAGCCATGCGGATCTCCACCGGAGCACGCCGACCTGTCCTAGGAAACAAATTCGGCGGACTCTCGGGCAAAGCAATTTTCCCCATTGCGATCAGGAGCGTCTACGACCTTTACGATGCCGTCAGCATCCCGATCATCGGATGCGGAGGGGTTTCCACTGCAGACAACGTCGTCGAAATGATGATGGCCGGCGCATCTGCCGTAGAGATCGGCAGCGCAGTCTACGACTCGATCAATATATTCTCGGAAATAGCAGCCGAACTTTACGCAGAAGACGGAGTGCCTGCCAAAGAAATAGTGGGGTGCGCCCATGTCTGAAATGCCGCACATCGTCACCATCACGATCGTGCTTGATGAAACACCGACCGTGAAAACATTTGTCTTCGATGAACTCTTCAACATCAGACCCGGACAGTTCTGTATGGTCTGGATCCCGGGTGTGGATGAGATCCCCATGGCTTTTTCTGCCGCAAATGCGATCACGGTCATGAAAGTTGGCGACGCAACAGAAGCCCTCTTTAACCTGAAAGCAGGGGATAAGATAGGTATCCGCGGACCATTCGGAAACGGGTTCGACCCACAGGGAAAGGTTCTTGCCATCGCCGGAGGAGTGGGAGTTACCCCGCTCTTTACACTCGCTGCGTGCGGAGAAGTCGACACGTTCATCCTCGGGGCACGAACCAGAGAGGAACTCATCTTTACTGAAGACCTGGCAAAAGTCAGCGACCTGAAAATTGCCACAGACGACGGAACCTGCGGATTCCACGGATTTGTAACAGGGATCATGGACCAGTTAGACATCGGATTATATGACACGATCTGTGTCTGCGGTCCGGAGATCATGATGAAAGGTATCCTCGACAGACTGGTGACAAAAGGGATCGAAGACAGGGGTCAGTTCTCCCTGCAGAGATACATGAAATGCGCTGTCGGGATATGCGGATCGTGCTGTATGGACAATGACGGATTACGGGTCTGTCGCGACGGACCGGTATTCACCGGAGATCTTATCAAAAACGGTGAGTTCGCTCACTATCACAGAGGACCAAGCGGGAGGAAAGAATAATGAAAACTGAAACAAAAACCATCACCTGTCCGAAATGCGGGGCGAAGCAGGAGTTCACCCTGTACAAAAGTATCAATGCATCAAATGAGGAACTCAAGGATAAGTTCATTGACGGATCGCTTACGACCCTTGTCTGCAGCAACTGCGGGTTTTCCGGTGTTGTTGAGTATCCGATCCTCTACCATGATCTGAACGAGAAGTTTTCGATCTTCTTCGATCCCGACTCAACGGACCGCGAGGCACAACTCCCGAATGTGCTTCCTTCACATCTTCTTTCGGAGATCAGCATGAGACTTGTGCACACACAAGACGAGATGCGTGAGAAGATCTACATTTTCCGTGACAAACTGGACGACAGGATCATTGAACTGCTGAAGGATTCGATCCTTCGCGAGATGGAGGCAAAGAAGGAAAAAATCATTCCGGAAACTCTTTTCTACGCACAGGATATGTTCGAGTGTGAGGGAAGATCCCTTATATTCGTGCCGCGTCTTGGAACAGAATATCTCGACCCGATCAAGGTCCCGTTCGCAACATACGAGAAAATCAAAATGCTGATGCACGGTATCTGGGAACGACCCGTTGCCGGATATACGGTCGTCGACAAGGAGTGGATCCGCGTATGATAACGGATGAAGACATTGTGGTCTGCCCTGAGTGTGAGCATGAACAGACGATCTCCATCTGCCCTTCGGTAAATGTGACGACAGATCCTGAGATGCGGGAAAAAGTTCTGACAGGTGATCTGTTTTTGTTCACCTGCGACAACTGCGGGTTTTCCGGATTTGCGGGGTATCCGTTCATCTACGAGGATAAGGAGACAAACGGCGGATTTCTGATCTATCTTGAGCCGGACTGCGAGGACCGTGAGGTCGGGGTCGAGGGAGATATAGCCGATCAGATCATTTACCGGGAGAAGCCGATGCGGCTCGTTTCCGATGTCAATTCCCTGAAGGAGAAGATCTTCATTTTCGAGGCAGGACTGGATGACCGTGTGGTCGAACTGTTCAAGGTCCTGACCCTTATGAAAATGCAGGATGATGATCCCGAGAATATTCCGGATGAACTGAGATTTACGAAAGTGGACGTTGTCGATGACGAAAAGATGATAATGTTCGCGGCATTCCGTGAAGATAAGTTCCTCGGGAGTCTGGAGATGCCGTATTCTCTGTATCAGTCGTGTGTTATCACCGGTGGACCGATCTGGGACGTGCCGATCACGGAGTGTACAGCGATCGACCGGCAATGGATCCTGGACAGACTTAGAACGGAGAGCGAAGCCGAGCATGAGGAGTCCTGCGAATGCAGCGAATGTCGGGATCACCATGACTCTGGTGAAGAACATAAACCCTCTTCCGACTAAAAAAATAGTATTTTTACCAGGCTCTCGAGATATTCCTCTCGCGAATCGATGTGACATACATACAGAATAATTCAC
>CAYSRP010000032.1:0-13800 GCA_964433475.1 uncultured Methanomicrobiales archaeon | reverse complement strand
TCCGTATCACGGGAAAAAACATGACCGATTTTTTCTTTTAATACAGTGTAAGAATCATCAGGATACGCGCCGACATCGATATTTCTGAAATCATAGGACATTTGTGGTACAAATGGATTCATACTTGCGCTGATGTCGAGAAAATCCGTGCCATATTCTTGCCTTAGTGCGAGAATTCGCCCGCCATGAACCACTTTTGTGGGAAAATGCTCCTGCATATTGATTCTATAATCTTGGTCTCTTTCGACATAAATAAACCATTGATGAAAGCTGAATTGGGTTAATCCTTGGATTTTCATTAGGTATATTTATATACTCAAACATCTAATTAGAATTTGTCCAAAATCGGACGTCAGTCTTACGTCTAACATATGTCAGACAAAAAGCAGACGAATGACTGACATATGTCAGATTGGAGTTGTAATGGATCGAATCACTATACGCTTACCCCAACAGCAAATCGATTTGCTTGAGAGACTTGTCCAAACAGGCGAGTTTCCATCCGTTTCGGAAGCAGTCAGATATGCAGTAAGGGATTTCTTATCACAAAGGGGCGATAGAATTATCCGTGAAAGCGACCAGATTTCCACATTTGACGTACGACTTTAACCGTAAAAATCATTGGGGTGTTTACAAAAATGCAGAGTATTATCAACGAGGCACTGAAAAACTCAGAGCTCGAAAAAGGAATGCAGACGAGTTCCATCGTAGACGATGATGACATGCTCGGACAGCCGAGAATTGTCATAGTTGGATGCGGAGGCGCAGGAAATAACACAGTCAACAGACTCCATAACATGAAAGTTGCGGGATCTGAAACGATTGCAATCAACACCGATAAACAGCATCTGGATATGATTCAAGCAGACAAGCGTGTCTTAATTGGGAAATCTCTTACCCGTGGTCTTGGCGCAGGAGGTTTCCCGGATGTAGGACGCCGTGCTGCCGAGATGGCACGCCCGACTCTTGAAGAGATTCTGAAAGATGCAGATCTTGTCTTCGTTACCGCAGGCATGGGCGGAGGAACCGGAACCGGATCCGCACCAGTAGTTGCACAGATCGCAAAAGAACACGGCGCAATTGTCGTTGCAATGGTCAGCTACCCGTTCCAAGTTGAGCGGGCAAGAATGCTCAAAGCAGAAGACGGACTTGAAGCATTACGCCAGTCGGCAGACTCAGTCATCGTTCTTGATAACAACAGACTCAAGAATTTTGTTCCGAACCTGCCCCTTGGTCAGGCATTCTCCGTCATGGACCAGATCATCGCAGAAACCGTCAAAGGCATCTCCGAAACCATTACCGAACCATCTTTAATCAACATTGACTATGCAGATGTCCGCGCTATCATGAGCAAAGGAGGACTTGCAGTTATGCTTGTTGGTGAATCCAAGCAACAGAACAAAGCAGAATCCGTCATCCGGGACTGTCTCGCCCACCCACTCCTCGACATTGACTTCCGCGGAGCGACTGGCAGTCTGATCCACATTACCGGTGGAAACGACTTAACCCTCCACGACGCAGAAGAAATTGCAACCCAGCTCACTTACGAACTTGATCCACATGCAGATGTTATCTGGGGAGCAAGAGTCCGCAAGGATTACGAAGGCAAAGTCTCCGTCATGGCAATCATGACAGGAATTCAGAGTCCGCAGGTTCTTGGCGGTCACTCTGTCACAACCTTCCAGGCAGGCAACTCCGGACAGAACTATTCCTCACCAAGTCCATCCACCACCTCACCCGTAACCCACCAACAGAATGCCGCAACCGCACGCAGCGGCTCCTCATTTGACTGGATTATGTAACTCAACCCATCACACACCATAAAGTTCCACGCACCACCAAAGGGAACAAATAACTCAATAAAGATGGGGCAGACAAATACTCGGTCTGCCCCTAACACCCAACCTGATCAAGAAGATGGTTGGGAAAAATTGACTGTTTTAACGTGTTTTTTGCGACACCTTTATTTCTATGTACCACAATTAATTATAGGAAAGTCGTATATCTGTGGAATAGGAAAAACCCGGAAAGTCGGCCACCAGTACAGGAGATTGAACATTATTATTGAAACTTTGAACTTGTTTTTACGTCATTTTTCATGTATATCTGATTTATTTTATCCTGCGCAAGCCACTTCCGAATATTTCTCTCTGCAGGCGGCTGCTCAGGATAGGTAAGAACGTTGACCGAAGATCTTGTCGATAAAAGAAAAGTACTTCTTGAAGAGTCTGAAGAACACAAAACAAAGCGTAACGAGTTAAATGCACAGGCAAGCCAGTTTGCCCGTGAAAGAAACGAGTTAAACAACGCAACCCGCCAGTATGTAGAGGACGCACAGAAAAACAAAGAACTCCGTGACCAGTCCAACACTGAAGTTCAGTCTCTGAAAGAAAAGAGGAACGAGTTAAACGACAAGGCAAACGCCCTCTTTGCAGAAATTGATGCTCTTCGTGGAGAACAGGGAGGCAGCACCGCTGCAGCCCAGCAAACCCACGAAAAGAAACCCTCAGTAAAAGACATTCAGCGTCAGATTGAACAGCTTGAAGTCAAACAACAGACCGAGCAGATGTCCAAAGAGAAGGAGAATGAGCTTGTTGATAAAATCAAAGCGCTCAGAGCCGAACTCAAGGACCAGACGGTCGAACACGAACAAAACAAAGAAGTCCGTGGACGTTTAATCGATGCACGCGAATTCCGCAAGCAGGCATCTGCAATACATGCAGAGGTTACCGAAAAAGCGGAACTCGCCCAGAAACACCACGACTTAATGGTTGAATGCTATAGAAAGGCAGACAAGTCGAGAGAAGGTGCAGATGCAAAACATAAACAATTCGTCGAGGCACAGGAAGCTGCAGATGCAGAGCACAAATCCTTCATTGAATGCCAGAAACAACTGCGTGATTACGATAAGGTCCTGACCGGCATCCGCTCAAAGCAGAGGAAAGTAAAGAGCGTAAAAGAGAACAAGTCCGCAAGGAAGGAAGCAGAAACTATCTTCAACGCATTCAAGAGCGGGGAGAGGCTTACTACCGAGGACCTGTTAAAACTTCAGCGCTCCAAACTTATCTGAAGTTATCTAAATATCACAAATATTTTTTACCGCTTTTTTCCCACAAATATATAATCGATAAATTTCAATTGTATAACAATGACGGCACGTACTCTGATTCTGAGCGTCGATCGCGATGATGACGTGGGATATAAGGCAGGCATCGAAAGCCCTGCCGTTGGTCGGGAAGCGTGCCTTGAAGTTGCAACAAAACTCGGAATAGCAGATCCTGAGGATTCAGACACAAATGCCATTTTTCAGGCCATCAAAACCTATGATGAACTGAAAGAAAAGGGTGAGGAGGTAGTGATTGCCGTAATCGGCGGGAATCACATGAATATGCTTGACGGGGACAGACGTATTGCAAATATCCTCGAGAAAGTTATTGAAGATACAGGCGTCACCGACTGTATCCTTATCTCAGACGGAGCTGAAGATGAATACACCCTTCCAATCATTCAGTCCCAATTGAAAGTGACAGGTGTTGTAAGAGTAGTTATCAAACAACTGCCAAACATCGAAGGGACCTATTATATTATCAAGAAACTCTTCAACGACCCTAAAATCGCAAGAAGTTTTCTGCTCCCGATCGGTCTCGTACTTGTCCTCTATGCACTCATTGCACTGCTTGCGCCGGCAATATCAGCCCCACTGGTTGCAGTGGGAATAATCGGACTTTATCTCCTTTTCAAAGGATTCAATCTGGACGATTATTTTGGTTATCTGGGTCATGTGATCATCGAATCATTCAAAAAAGGACAGTTCTCCTTTATCGCTTATATGGCTGCCGCAATCCTGATTCTTGGCGGAGTGATTTCCGGTCTAATGAGCACAATCACCTATTACCCAAATGTTGGGGATATGGGTATTGTTTATAACACGCTTACCTTCCTTTATGGATCGATTATCTGGTTTGCTATTGCAGCTCTGGTAGCTTCAGCCGGAAAGATCACGGACTTTGTCCAGAATTTTCAGGCAGGTATTTCCAGAATATTTGTCGTGCCGTTCTTTATCATAGCAATATCAATGATCGCTTATGGTGCGGTGCTTTATTTCCTGTCCATTTCACCGTTGGAACCATTCCCATTCACCACCACAGAGGGTATTATCGCAATAATTTTCCTGACCATCGCTGGTCTTATGATTGCATTTATCGGAATCTACTTCAGACCATTTGTCCATAAAATGGTCCTTAACTGGATAGAAAACAGAAAGGTACTGGAAGAAGAAGAAAGTAATGGGAAACCAGTTTACAAAAAAGTAAAATATTAAAAATTACTGGAAATATCCAAACCCTTTTTGCATGATTTTCGTATTGTTGTAAACTTTTATATCCGACGGACCTGTCACAAACGTAATTGTCGGGATCACCGTTCCAAATGAGTGCTGCGGATACCAGTATGACCCGTCATTATAATCAACAACCGCATTCTGCACGACAATATTCGCACGACCATTATCAATATACGTATAAGTTACGACCTGATCACTTTTGCCGGACTCCGGATAACCAACCACTGAAAGAACTCTCTTTTTTAAATCCTGCTTCCCGAACAGAAATACCAGAAAGGAAATCCACGGATCAATTTCATATAGAACCGTAATCTCCGCATCCGTACCTGATAAGACGATGTTCACTGATTCAATGGTCATATACCCATACTGGTTTGAACCATCGATAAAGATACCATCATCCACACTCGTCTCATTATCCGTCGGCAGGGTATTATTAGTTGTAAGAGCAAAAACCGAACCAGCACTGAACGGCAAGACCAGAAAAGCCGAGACTATGAGCAGGGATACGAGCCGACGAAAGTTCATTCTGGATACATATGTCATGAATAGCAAATAGCCTTTCCCCTTATTCCAGATTTACCGGCACATCACAGAATGCATCGCCATCAAAAAGACCGCGGGGAGTGATCTTCAGATGCGGGATAACCGTGAGGGAAAGAAACGACAACTGCATAAATGTCGCGGGAGACGCACCGATTGCCTTCAGGCATTTGGCCTGATTATCCATCAGTATGACAACCTCCTCGTAAGGGAGGGGCGTCATCAATCCCCCATACGGCAGGGAGAGAAGTGTTGTCTCGCCGTTGCCCACGATCGCCATACCCCCACCCGCATGCTCGACGGCATGAATCGCCGCGATGATTTCCGCATCGGAAACACCTGTTGCGATTATATTGTGGGCATCATGAGACACTGAAGTCGCAACTGCACCTTTCTCAAAATCAAAACCTTTGACAAGCCCCACACCAAACCCTTCGGCACGGTAGCGATCAACACAGACAACCTTCTGAAAATTATTAGGTGAATCAGTGACAAGCGCATTCGTCACTATTTCATCTGGAATAAGTCCAATGACCCTGAGTTTGCCCTTTGGTAAAGAGAGATCTTCCTCTGTCGGAACGCGACATTTGAAAGGCGGCGACACAAATTCTGCAGATGCAGGGAGCTTCAGCATTGTTTTCGCAAGAACACCATTTTTATACACATCCTTGACTGTGAACTCGGCTTCTTCTCCCAAAACGCAGAAATCAGCAAGTCTTCCGGGAGCAATCATACCGCGGTCCAAAAGACCAAAACATTCCGCTGCAGAAAGCGTTGCAAGCCTGAGTGCAAGAGCAAGCGGCATACCATTCCTGACAGCAACACGGATACAGTTATCAATCGAACCCTGACGAACCCGTGAATCCACGTGCCTGTCATCGGTCGAAAAACAACAGCGGGATGCCGTTTTGTCATTCACAATTTCTGTAAGTGCTGCAACATTTTTCGCGGCATCCCCTTCCCGGAGCAGAATATACATGCCAAGCGAGAGTTTCTCCTTCGCCTCAGCAGCCGAAATGCACTCGTGATCGGTTTTGATGTGTCTGCCCACATATTTACAGAGTGCATCCCCCGAAAGCATTGGAGCATGCCCGTCTATGTGGTCGAAGAGTGAGAGTTTTGCCAGGACCTCGGGATCCTCGAACAGAACACCCGGAACATTCATCATCTCACCAAGTCCGATAACCGACTTAACCCCTTTGTATGTTGCAATATCTTCATACGAAACGACCGCACCACCGATGTCCTTTGGGGTCGCCGGCACGCAGGATGGAATCATGAAAAAAATATCTGCAGGAGAATTCTTCGCATCGATCAGCATGAAATCGATTCCGGCACACCCGGCAACATTTGCGATCTCGTGAGAATCCGCAATGACCGTCGTCACTCCATTCTGGAGAGCGAGACGCCCAAACTCATGAGGCGTCAAAAGAGTGCTTTCGATGTGAACATGGGAATCAATTAAACCGGGAACTACACGTGCACCGTTCAAATCGGTGACTGGATACCCGGAAATGGATCCGGGAACTCCAACAACGGTCACCATACCATCTGCAATGGAAAAAGAAGAAAGTACCCATTCTCCGATTGCAGGATTAAATAGGAGGGCATTATCAAATATCTGCGTCAAGCTATCACAATATTTCGAATGAAACCGGTAATGCGTTTTGTATCTTCATCACGTTCAAGAACATAGATAAAAACCTTATATTCTCCTGGATCAAGATTTATTTCGAGTTCCGGAACATTATCCCCTTTCATAAGTGTGCCTACAATGGAAACAGGTTTACTCACCTGTGTGGAAGAAAGAAGTGTATCCTGACGATAAATATTATACTGGAACCAGACATCAATCGGTTCACCATCATAGGAAAGGGGCGTTTTCAATATGCCGTTTTCATAAACAGGAGTACCTGCTGTGATGGATGCACCTCCGGTTAGTACAAGCATGAGGCATACTCCTATAATGATAATAACGACAATTCCTATGATCAGTAATATTTTTTGATTCACAGAAAATCTTTCATCCAGATCCATATGCATGTCTCAGTCAATCTTTTCGACAATCACGCGAACCTTATCACCAGCTTTGAGACCTGAACCTTTAGGAACATCAATATTAAACCAATAACCGCTCTGCTGAGCCATCAGACAGTCTTTTACTCCGTCAATATCCGAAACGAATTCCAAAGTTTCAACTATCTCAGCGATTTTAACAGCCATAATAAGATAGTGGGAATGAACAGTAATTAAGTTTATTGTTTCCTCAGGCGAAAACGAAAAAAATTGAGTGGTTGATTAAGGGGAATCTGAAATATTTATAGGACAGGTTTGTTGGTAACCATCCACGTAGTACTATTAGAATAACTCCAGCGGCTGATATTCAGTTCGTCGCAGGTTTCGGAGAGAATGGCAAGGTTGGTCCCAACTTCTTTCGAAGAAAGGCCAAGATCCTTTGCGATATACTTCGCTTTGAAGAATCTACCTCCAGCGGAAACACCTGCCAGCAGGTATCCGAGGATTTTTGCCTGGGTTGCATTATATCTTTCAAGAATTGATTTGGGTTCGACCATTTGACTTACCTCACGTAAGTATTGTATCTTTTACATTATAAATGTTTTGCTATGTTATCCAAAATAGACTGGTAAATTCAAAGAAAAGGATGATGCGTGTATTTACAGAGTTTCAACTGTAAATTCAGAGATTTTTTCAATCATCCTCGCAATTACTTCAGACCGCATACCCTCTACAAATTTGATACTGCCGACGACAAGGTGTCCTCCGCCGGAAATACCTGCTCCAGGCATCTCATCACGCATCGATCTTACCATCTGCGGGATGTTCATCATCACACCACGTGAGCGAATGACCGCGAAGTCCGGACCTAGACCAAGGGTGACAACAGGCTCATTCACATACTTCTTGCAGAGGATATCATGAACTTCACCTGATGATTTTCCCGGCGGCGGGAAAGTGAACCGGTGGGCAAACATTTCCACATCAGCAAGGAACAGATTTGCAGTCGATGAAAGTTTTTGTGCTTTGACGTGCGGCATCATCGTATTCATTTGATCCTCGATTGCAAGGTTCGCCTCGGTAACGAGGAGATTCACGAGTTTCGCATGGCGTTCGGGGGCGTTGTTTAAGTTTAATATGTCTTTGACGACCTCACGTCCATCGTTAAATCTAAGCCAGTATTGCTCGTAATCCAAAGCAAGAGCCATGTCTTTACAGTCATCGCGGGTATATGTTCCTTCAATCAAAGCAAGGTATGAATCAAGTTCCGGCGCCTCGCTTCTGTCAGCAACTCCGGCGACTGCCGGGAAATGGAGTATCTTGGATTCAACCTCGGGATTGATGAGCCGGGCAATTTCCGTTCCAAGCATACCTGCCGTCACACCGAAGTCGCCTCCGACATGATACGGATTAACGTGGGCAATGAGATACTTGTCGATCGTGTCGTCGGGATGATGATGATCTGCTACGATAACGTCAAGGTTGTATACTTCCGTCATCTTATAGGAAGGCATGTCTTCTTCAGTTGACCCGTTATCCATCAGAAGGATGAGGGGAAGTTTCTGACCGAACCGGACATTATCCTTCAGCATCATGTCAAGGTCTCGTGTCACATCTTCAATTTCATAGAACGGGGCCTTCGACGGGGAGCGACGGAACAGGAAATTATCCTGATCGGGATCGCCGCCATTATTACGGATAAACTGCGTGACTGCCGTCTCGACAGACACGGCTGCACAGATACCATCCGCATCTGCGTGGTGACGAAGAATGATCGGCTGCTGAGTCAGGACCGCACGGCGGACGATTTTTGCGAGATTGCGCATCTCAGGCCATAGTGCATCAAGAATGTCACTTTTAATCAGTGGCTTTATCTCCGGAGGTTCGGCACGGAGTTCCAGAGCACGGTTGATTCTTGCTCTGACATTGTCTGCTTCATCTCCCTTGAGGATCTGCATGGCAGAAACTTCAATCTGCATCTGATTATTTCTGCGGGTAGCTTCACCAAATACTCTGACAACATCACCAAGATTAACTTCAGGGTAGGAACGGATACCAGCTTCAGTGAACGCTGCTGCATCCTCGACACCCGTATCATCACAGATGGTGAAGATGGTCGGACCTGAAGTCTGTTTGATCTGTACGACGTCTGCTTCGATCGTTACGTTTCTGCCGACTTTGCTCGGAAGATCGGAAAGATGAGAGAGATTGATCTTTTTCGCGACAAGTTCTGTCTGATAACTACCTTCCGGAATGGTGACTTCTCTAAGGTCAATGTTTCCATTTGGACGAATCTGATTAACGAGAACAATGATGGAATCGCGTTCCTGTTTATCGGTTATTACATTGCTTTTATGCAGAAGCCCTTTGGTTTTGTCGTTTAACTGTACAAATGTTCCAAATGTTGCAAATCCCTGAACTTTGCCGAGGTACATGTTACCTTCAACAATATCATCGATATCACAACCCGGACCAAGCCGATATACTATTTCTGTCATATTTTTTACTCCTCTTCAAAATCCTCTAATTCATCAGTATCTGCACCGCAGAGCCCGTAGAGTTTTTCTTCACCGTCACGCCTGCCGCGTGCAACCAGCAAATCGCCTGCATACAGGCATACATTTCTGCCAGGACGATACATCCACTTGTTTTCATGTTTGATGGCGATAATCACCATACCGGTAACGGTACCTACATGCGAATCAGCAAGGGATTTTTTGTCAAGCGTGGATCCTTCATGGACCGTGACCCACGCGATGATTTCATCAGATTCACGAACGATTCTTTTAATGATCTGCGGGACTTCAATTTCCCGAAGAACGACATCCGCGATGGAACACGCCGCATCTGAGATCGATTCCGCAAATGAGGACATGTAAAGCATGCCGCGGAGACTGGTTACATCGTCCGTGCGTTTCGCTGCTTCGAGGGTCCATAGATCAAGTCTAAGCCGCATCTCATCAAGTTCTTCCTCAAGGGCCGCCACTTCATTCGCAAGATCCATATTGTCATGCAATAGAGCGGAATATGCGAGACCGACGGACAGCTCACTGATGTTTTTCATCTCAATCATGAGAGCCGCGGCACGGTCAAGATCCGTTACAGGTGATGACGGCACCGGTTCGTCATTTGGTTCAGGCTGACCTGCAAGTTCGCATAATGCGGAAAAACCATACTCAGGTCCCCTGCCAACCAAGACATCACCCGCCCGAAGAACAGTGTGTTTGTCCGGATCGTAGAATCTCTGCCGCATTCTCCTAATCAAAATAATCCGGATACCGGTTTGAGACTGAAGTTTGATGTCTCCGAGTCTGGCACCGTCAAGCGAACTTCCCGGTGCGACAACGGTCCTGTGGGTGGCTTCTTCCGCTTCCGGGAGAGCACGCCGCAGGTTCGATGGGAAAGAGACATGCCTCATGATATTCTTTGCAATATCCGCTGCGTGGTTGGAAATCCGCTCAGAGGCTTCGGCAAGCTGAAGAAGACCGCTCATCGGCTCGGTTTCTTCAATACTCCTTACACTCATCATACTGGTAATACGTGCCTGGTAGACGAGGTCATTCATACGTTCTTCAAGTTCTATGACTTCATCTGCTATGGCGTTACTTTCAAAAAGCACCGCTGAGTAAGCCAGATCAACCATTAGCTCGCTGATGTCCTTCATTTCAATCAAGACATCTTTTAGGTTGATTGGTTGATTTTCACGATCCATGATAGTGTACTTATTAGTGAGAGTTCTGACTACTTAATTAATCGGATAAAATATAGTGTGGGAAGTATCGTCCAGAAAACCCGGAAGGTTTATGCAAAGAAATCCAGCTGTTTTTGCCGGACTCCGGCCTTTCCTTTATTCATTTCCAAAAAATAATGTCTGACATCCAGTTCCAGAACAGCGCTCTGTTCCTTTACCCATGCAACGATGGAATCCCATTCACCGGAGAATACCGGATATCCAAAGGAGGTCGTCATACGGGAAAATATCTCCGCACCAAGTAGTTTTTCGCAGGGGAATGCTTCGGAGAATTTTTCGTAAAAAAGAACGCACTGCTCAAAAGGATGATACTTTTCTTTGATTCTCAGATTAAATGAAGTGATCAGACCCGCAAGAACCACTTCGTCTTCTGCTGAAAACGGGACTGCATCCAGATTTTGTACAAGAACAGAACGGAGAGACTTTGCTTTCCCAAGGGTCAGGTGCTCCTTATTTTCACGCATCAGATATGCATTTTTCAGATTCTGCACAACATTTACATCAAATAGGAGCTTGCCCCGCGGAATTTCCCCGGTTGCAAACATTTTCGTGATTTCTACAGGGGAAAAAGTTACATCGACAAGGCTGGCCATAGTGGAAACGTACGCTGCCATATCCTCGTCGACTTTTGCGTGAGCTTTTACCATATGGAGATAGCGGAACCGTTCCAGTTCAACATACTCATTGTCGTCTGCGTATTTTTCAAAGGAAAAACGCTTTGCCCGGAACTTCACGATCTTTGCGAGACATTTCATCTCCAAATCAAATCCATAATGCCCGATGCACCGATTAATTTCAGCCTTCGTCGGCTTTGTTCCTGATTTGATCAAACGGGTCGCTGCGAATTTTTTTGCATCGGTGTTGACTTCCCGAACCAGATAATATCTCTTCAGACCGGCTTGGACACGGACCTCGACACGGTACATTTCATTCACAGACATAAGATACCTGATTATTTGTCGGGGATATACGTTTATCTTTCGTTTACTCGGATTTTATTATAGATATACCCGCAAGTTCTTTCCAGTATGTATTCCGCTCTTTCTCCGGCGCGACCCCGCAGATATTGATGTATTCCGGGTCGAAATACCGGAGAACAGTAGTCAATGACTCCACGTCTGCATCACGAACATAGACATTTCGGATATCATAAGAATTCAAAAGGTCTGAAAGATGGGATACACCCTCAGTTGTGATAACAATATCACGCTGAACTTCCAGAACCGTTTCAAGTTCTGTGTCAGGAACTACCCAAAGATAGTGTTTTCCCGAAAAATATTCCAATTCTATTTCGTCCGCTTTGCCAGAGACAAAGACATGACCCGCGATATCCGCATCCCGCATTTCGCGGCAGAGCTTTTTAATCGCCTCAGACAACGCAACTTTGTACTCCTCAGCGTCACCAAAGTATGCATCCTCGATTTTCAGGGAAGATGGTGATGGAATACTCCACCAGCAGTGTTTTTTTATAGAATTTGCGAGAGTTACATCAGATAAAATCGCCTGAGCATTCAACTCGAAATCTCCGGTAACCTTCCCATCACAAATCGTATTAAATGAATCCAGAATTCGGGCAGCATAGAAATCCCCGCCGGCGGTCGGAAACTCCACAAATGGCAGTTGATCCTTCAATGTTGTCTCGAGATTCCAGGTTGTCATATCTGTCTCTTTACCAATACGTGAGTGGATCCACTCACAAAGAGCAGAAACGTCCGGATCTGCAGGCGTGGCTGAACCAAGAGACCGGACAGGAAAGGTAAGTTTACGCATTACAGTATAAGATGAGAAGCGGATATGTAATACTTTTCCTCATGGAGAAACATCTGTAGTAAATCAAGGATTTAATACCATTCCACTCCAAATAGTATCTCATGAACAATAAGCCCACTGTCGTTACGTGTGGTCTGCCCTACACAAACGGTTTTTGCCATCTCGGGCACCTCCGTACCTACATCCCAGGTGATTTTTATGTGCGCTACCTCAGA
The DNA here is from genome assembly GCA_964433475.1 of uncultured Methanomicrobiales archaeon. Taxonomy (GTDB): domain Archaea; phylum Halobacteriota; class Methanomicrobia; order Methanomicrobiales; family Methanocorpusculaceae; genus Methanocorpusculum. The sequence continues at coordinate 1,163 of CAYSRP010000032.1, read as the reverse complement.
CGTCTCGGCGAAGATATCGTCTTCGTATGCGGATCCGATAATCATGGAACGCCGATCGTTGTCACTGCCGAAGCAGAACACACAACACCGCGTGCCATCTGTGAAAAATATAACGCCCACTTCGAAGAAGTCTTCAAAGCAATGGGTATCTCCTTTGATCGATTCGGCATGACCGATGATCCGACAAACCATCACCGAACAACCTCCATCCTCCAGACCTTAATCGACCGCGGATATGTCTACGAAAAGACCATCCAACAGAGTTACTGCCCAAACTGCAAACGTTTCCTCCCCGATAGATATGTCGAAGGAACGTGTCCTTACTGCGGCAAACACGCAAGAGGCGACGAATGCGATTCGGGATGTGGTCGCCACCTTGAGCCTGGAGAAATCCTCGACCCCGTCTGCGCCACCTGCGGAACAAAGGCAGAACTCCGTGAACAGAAACACTACTACTTCAAACTCAGCAGTTTCCGTGACTACCTGTTAGAGTATCTGCCAAAACTCGGCGGAACCCTGAATGCGAAAAACTACGCGATAGGCTGGGTAGAGAACGAACTTAAGGACTGGTGTATCACCCGCATGATGGACTGGGGTGTAAAGTTCCCCGGGTCTGATGACCTCGTCTGTTACGTCTGGGTCGATGCTCCGATCGGTTACATCTCATTCACCGAAGAATGGGCGAAAGAAACCGGCAACAGTTGGCAGAAATACTGGTGCGACGGTGATCGAATCCACTTCATCGGTTCGGACATCATTTACCATCACTGTGTATTCTGGCCGGCATTACTCCATGGTGCAGGATACCAGCCTCCTACTGCAGTCGTTGCCAGCGGGATGGTCACCATTGACGGGGAAAAGTTTTCTAAATCCAGAGGAAACGTTGTCTGGACCAAAGAAGACTATCTCGATAAGGGATTGCCGGCGGACTACCTCAGATACTACCTTCTCGCCTATACAAGTCACACCCGCGAACTGGATTTCTCATGGAAAGAGTTCCAGTCCCGCATCAATAATGAACTTGTCAACACGTTTGGAAACTTTGCGAACCGCAGCATGACCCTCGTGAAAACAAAGTTCGGCGACGTTCCAACGATGACGGTCGAAGCAGAGATCTTTGCCGAGATCGGAAAGTCGCTTGCAGCAATTGAGGAGGCGGTCCG
>CAYSRP010000031.1:0-13980 GCA_964433475.1 uncultured Methanomicrobiales archaeon | reverse complement strand
AGGACGGTTATGAAGAACGGGCACGAACGAATCTGCTGTCGGACATCGCCAACGCCTACAAAAATGCGCATTACTTCGATCCGGAAAAAGATGACGTCCAACGCATTGCGGGCAATTATATCATTATGAAATGCGGTGAAAACGTGTATGCCGCGCTCGTCCATCTGCAGAAAGGATCGGTTCAGGTCGCCGTCGGACAGAATGTCCAAAAAGGCGAGATGATCGGAAGAGTGGGTCACTCCGGCAATTCGTTTGCCCCGCATCTGCATTTTCAGCTTATGGACAGCAGCGACATAGCGACGGCAAACGGACTTCCTTGTGCTTTTGAAACGTATGATGAATGCCAAAACAGCGAATGGAAATCCGTATCCAATGGAATTCCCACGGACAAAGACCGGATCCGGTTTGGTCCCTAACCATCGTGATTTGGAAACAACCTCATCGCTGAAAAAACAGGGGTTGCCCCCGTCAAAAACTTAGATACGGTTTTCGATCTCATATTTGATTTTTGTCAGGAACTCATCAGGCGTCATCGTGACTGTCTTACCGTCACGGTTACGAATCGAGACCGTGTGATCCTCCAGCTCCTTCTCGCCGATAATGATCATGTACGGGACCCTCTCGGTATAATTCGCCTGCCGGATCATGTATCCGATCTTCTCATTACGGTTATCAAGCTCACAGCGGATCTTTGCATCCTTGAGCATCGTATGGATCTCCTGTGCATAACTCTCGCTCTTCTTTGAAACCAGCAGGATCTTTGCCTGCATCGGTGCAAGCCAGACCGGGAACCTGCCGGCGAAATGCTCGGTCAGAATACCGATAAACCGCTCGATAGATCCAAAACAGACCCGGTGGATCATGATTGGCCGCTGTTTCTCATCGTTCTCATCCACATAGGAAAGATCGAAGTTCAGCGGCATCTGGAAATCAAGCTGGATCGTTCCGCACTGCCAGGTACGTCCGAGGCAGTCTTTTAAGTGGAAATCGATTTTCGGACCGTAAAATGCCCCGTCTCCTTCATTGATGGTATAGGAAAGTTTCAACTGATCCAGTGCCTCTTTCAGACCGTTCGTTGCTGCCTCCCAATCCTCATCGCTGCCCATACTGTTTTCCGGACGGGTGGAAAGCTCCAGGCGATACTCAAAGCCGAACTTCGTGTACACCTCATCAATGAGCCGGATCACTCCTGCGATCTCGTCGGTGATCTGGTCCTTTCTCATAAAGATATGTGCATCGTCCTGCGTGAAGCAGCGGACACGAAACAGTCCGTGCAGCGTGCCTCTCAACTCATGGCGGTGTACCAGTCCGAGTTCAGCGAGGCGCATAGGAAGTTCCCGGTAACTGTGCGGCTCATTCGCATAGACCATGACCCCGCCCGGACAGTTCATCGGTTTTATGCAGTAATCCTCGTCATCGATTTTCGTTGCATACATATTGTCCTTGTAATGATCCCAGTGACCGCTGGTTTCCCAAAGACAGCGGTTCATGATCATGGGTGTTGAGATCTCCTGATACCCGTTCGCTGTATGAAGCTCATGCCAGTAATCGATCAGAGCATTCTTCACGATCATGCCGTTAGGCAGGAAAAACGGAAATCCCGGACCCTCATCAGAGAACATAAATAATTTCATCTCTTTGCCGATCTTTCGGTGGTCACGTCTCTCTGCTTCCTCCTGCAGTTTCAGGAAATCCTCAAGCTCTTTTCCGGTCGAAAACGCAGTTCCGTTGATTCTCGTCAGCATTTTGTTTTTACTGTCGTTTTTCCAGTATGCTCCGGATAATCCGGTGATCTTGATGGCTTTGAGGGTCTTGGTGTAGGTAAGGTGCGGACCGGTGCACATATCGATGTATTCGCCCTGCTTGTAGAAACTCAGCGGTTCGTTCTCATCCAGATCGGCAATATGCTCGATCTTGTACGGCTCGTTTCGCTCTTCCATCAATTTCAATGCCTCAGCACGCGGGAGAATAAACGGTTTTATCGGCAGGTTCGCCTTGATGATTTCCCGCATCTCCTGTTCGATCGCGCCAAGGTCGCTGTCTGAAAGTTTTGTGTCTCCGAGGTCAATATCATAATAGAAACCCTTCTCGGTCGCAGGTCCGTAGGCAAAAGCCGCCTGAGGATACAGGCGTTTGACTGCCTGAGCCAGTACATGAGCTGCGGTATGACGTATAACCTGCAGTTCTTCTTCTTTTGGGCACTCGCCAATTTTTCCGTCGCTGTAAATAACTTTCATGTATTACTTCCTTCTCTTCGTATTTTCCAACTATATTTACGGCATTCAGATATGGTTCTGCCGGGATTTTCCCGGTACGTTCAGATCTAAATATTCTTATGTGTTTTGGTTTTGCAAGGCATATGTATTTCGGTACAGAGAACCCGATAGACGAGTTACGTATGGGATGATCGGCGGGTTCCAAGCCGAAAACCGTAGTATTATCAGTTCTCCAAAACCATCTCTGGATAATCGGTGAACTAAAATGACGGAATCAATGGATCAGTATATGCGGGCCGCGTATGATGAGGCACGTGTCGGGCGAAGCGAAGGAGGCATCCCGATCGGTGTCATTCTCGTTCGAAACGGAGAAATCGTCGGGCGGGGACATAATCGGCGGGTCCAGTTGGGCAATCCGATTCTGCACGGAGAGATGGATGCTCTTTCGAATTCTGGCCGGCATCCCGCTTCCTTCTACAAAGAATGTACCCTTTATACGACCCTGGCCCCGTGTATTATGTGTTCCGGGGCGATCCTGCTGTACAAGATCCCGGAAGTTGTTGTAGGGGAAGACGTCAATTATCCGGGCGAAACTGCATTCCTGCGTTCACGCGGGGTCAAGGTGACGATTCAAAATAACGAAGAGATCATTGCTATGATGAAGGCGTTTATCGAGGAAAATCCAACCGTCTGGAACGAGGATATCTCGGAAGAATCCTGAGATAGACCTCTTTTCTCATTCGAGGGTGCGGGGAAGTGACTGCGGGGTGGACGCTGAAAGCGGACGCCCTTAGCTGAGCAAGTCGATAGACTTGCGATCAGGCGCGGAGCCCGACGCGGTGGAGATATCTTATTTCTCATTATGCGAGGTGTTTTGAGTGGGTTGTATTCTCACAAGATATTTGCCATGCCCGCAAATCTGTCAATGTTTTTAGCATAAAAGAATTAATGTAAGTGTCGAACACATGGAAGGCAGACATGCTAATTTTAATTATATAGTGCGTCTTATAAGAAAACACGATAAATAAGCATGAAAAACGACGCAAACTATCTCATTGAATACCGGTTTCAGGGTTCGTCCAAACATGATATTCGTAAGATGATTTTGCATCTAACAAAGAAGTTCCATCTGCTCTATGCCCAACCCCAAAAACCAGTTCCTCACATCTCCTTTGTTGGAGGTTTTTCAACCACCAATGAAAAAAAACTTGTAAAAGATTTTACTTCATGTTGTGAAACCACGCCGTTTTGCAGATTTACCGTCAACGGATTTGGTTACTTTGACTCTACACGTGTGATTTTTATCGATATCAAGCCGGATAATACACTGAAACAGTTTCGCTGGAATTTATCTGGGTGCCTGGCTAAATATTGTTCCTTAAAAGGATTTGATTATCAGGAAAATTTTGCGTTTCATGCAACATTAGCTCTGCATTTAGAGGAAAATGATTTCATCAGAGTGAAAAGATATATCGATAATCAGCCGAAACCACGATTCACACATTACGTACTTCGTGCCACTCTATTGAAAAATGGCAAAATATTTTATGAATATGATTTTCTCCAACGTCGTCTCCTTAATCGAAATGAAGCACTCGATAAACGTGAATTAACACGAACATTTCATCTTCTCGATGAATTCTTTAAAGGAAATTATGATCCGAATTCAAAATTAAGACGTCAGGATTCTACTAGTGTGCAAAAGGGTGATTCTGATGGAATACTTCCCAAAATTGTTCATTTTCTTAAATCTATACTATAGGAAATCAGATAATTTCTCGAAGGTCAGGCTGGGTATGATTTTTGGAGGGACGATACCTTCCCTCTCTCCCAGTTCCACGCCGATCGCCGTCCCCACTATTTGCGGATACGGGTATGCCGGCGAGTGAAGAGGGTGCGGATGATGCAAAAATACCACACTTGCTGTATTCACCAAATTCTCAAATATTATTACGACGAATATATTCTGCATTGGTGAATAATATGACAATAACATACCGTGGTGACTTGGAGACCGTGTCGACGAAGATTTATGCAGCATCGGTTCTGACGATCTGAACCCCTCATAAATCTTCAGTATTCATTGGTGGTTTTACCGAGCGCGAGCTCTAAACCTGCATAGTTTTACGCATACGACAGGTACAAAAAAATGAAATATATCAAAAGCACTACCTACGATCCAAAGATCGTTACTGAAAAGATCATGGGGCCTAACCCCCTCAAATTAACCGAAGAACTTCTGCAGGGTCATAAGATTCGGCCCGGAGCCACTGTCATGGATCTTGGCAGCGGTCAGGGGATCACCTCCGTCTTCCTCGCAAAAGAGTATGGATTTCGCGTATTCGCCGCCGACCTCTGGAGCGATCCATCGGAAAACATGCGGTTCTTTGAACAGATGGGACTTTCTGCCGAAAACATCGTCCCGATCCATGCGGACGCGACCGACCTTCCCTTCGCAGAAGAGTTCTTCGATGCCGTTTTCTGCATCGATGCTTACAACTACTTCGGCAGAGACAAAGCATATCTCGGCGAGCATCTCCTTCCGTTCGTTAAACACGGTGGATATCTCTACTTCGCCATTCCGGGAATGAAAAAAGACTGTCACGACGATCTCCCTCCCGAACTCCTGCTCTCATGGACCCCAGAGCAGCTCGACTATATTCACGACGCCGCATACTGGGAAGACATCATCCGTGCCACAGACGGCGTCGAGATCCTTTCGATCCATGAGATGGAAAGCAATGAAGAGGTCTGGAACGACTGGCTTGCCACAGACAACGAATATGCCAAAGGCGACCGGAAAACCATGGAAGCCGGCGGCGGGAAGTATCTGAACTTCATCGCGATCATTCTTCGGAGAACGTAACAAGAAAGAGTCTGCAACTGATTGGTTTCATATTCAGTGACGCCAATATACATAGAGAACATGGTACATCTTACAGTCGATATTGGAGGAAATCCCGGAAAGGATTGTCGGGGATTTTGCTCTTACTGTTATTTTAAACATGCAAAAGATGTTCCTCCGTTTGGCTGTAAATACTGTATGCCGTTTAAAAAAGGGTGTGATTACTGTGCAAAAGGAGTAAAAGAGGAATATTCCGGCTTTTACTCCCTGCAGGAGATCGCGGACCATTTCCTTGCTGACCTTCAGATGATCACAGGCGACATCACGAAAATTACGATTTCCGGTGGAGGTGACCCGAGTTGTTATCCTGAGTTTACCTCGTTGATCGAAATACTTGGTTCTCTCAACGTCCCGCTCCACATTGGATATACAAGCGGTAAAGGATTCGATACTCCGGAAATAGCTGACTTCATGATCAAAAATAATATGAAGGAAATATCCTTCACAGTCTTTGCCAGTGACCCTGCCCTCCGTAAAGAATACATGCATGACCCGACGCCGGAAGCGTCCCTTGCGGTCATAGAACGTCTTGCTGCGAAAATCGATGTCTATGCAGCATTGGTCGTTCTTCCTGACGTAAACGACGGGGAGGTTCTCTGGAACACTCTTGCCTGGCTGGAAAAAATCGGTGTGAAAGGGGTCATTCTCATGCGGTTTGCAAATCGCGAAAATCAGGGACTGATCTTAGACAACGCTCCGGTAATAGAAGGTCAGCGTGTTCATACGGTGGAAGAGTTCCGTGACCTGGTCAGCGATGCGGCAGCCAGATTCCCGGACCTTCGATTATCCGCGACTCCTCTCTATGACCCGGCATTCGATTCACCGTTCGCGATTCGAAACGAACCGGATATCCTGAAACATCTTCCAAAAATCACCGGTAAAGTATCTGTGATCACCAGTTCGATTGCCGCACCTTATATTTCAGAGATTCTTGAAAAATGCGGGGCACCCGAAGGGATGATCATCCCTGTCGATAAAGAAATCGCCTGTCTTATCACAATCGATGATCTGAAAAAACTGGATACATCCATTCTCGAAGATACGGTCATTATTCCGGGACGTGCGTTTGTTCACGATCCCGAAGCCGAGTCCGTTCTCGGAAGGATGGTGATACGCGGTCCGGAGATGCTCTCCGCTGATGGTGAAACCAGTATGGGCATGGATCTTACCGGAGTTTTAACGATGGAACTGGAAGGCTTCACCTCTTTAATTCAGTTGATCAATCAATATGGGAGAAAATAATGAACTATTCTGAATTATATGAAAAAATTGGTTACACATTTAAAAATGAAGAGCTCCTTACCCATGCATTGACCCGTAATGCTTATGCGCGTGAAAATGGTCTTTCCACGAGTGATACGATGGACTCACTAGCAGTTTTGGGCGATGCTGTTTTGGATCTGCTCGTCATCTGTCAGCTTATCGGAGAGGGGGAGTTTGATAAGGGAGAGATCACGCGAAAGAAAATAGACCTCGTAAACATGTCCGTTGTCCGTCATGTTGCAGAGGAACTTGATCTCCCGCACTACATGAAATGGGGTAAAGGTGAACTTAGAATGCAGGTTTGGACGAACGGCAGGGTCTCAGCGGAATGTTTCGAGGCATTGATGGGTGCTGTGTATCTTGACGGCGGGATGGAAGCATCAAAAATTCTTTACGACCACGTCTGGAAACCATAGGACTTATTGGCAGTGAACGCGATATGGTAATAGTATGGTACGGGTAAAAGCATCCCACATTTTAGTTAAGACCGAGGCTGAGGCAAAACAGATAATGCAGAAAGTCACCGCAGGTGATGATTTCGCCAAGCTTGCAAAGATGTTCTCCCAGTGTCCATCAGGAAAAGCTGGTGGTGACCTCGGGTATTTTGGTAAAGGTCAGATGGTAAAGCCGTTCGAAGATGCTTGTTTGAAGGCAAAAGTCGGCGATGTCGTGGGTCCTGTTAAGACCCAGTTCGGCTGGCATATCATCAAAGTAACTGACATAAAGAATTGAGCGTATATGAAAAAACCTGCCTTTGACCATCTTGTCGCGTCTATAAAGAGTGACGACATTGCGAGGCAGGAAGAGGCCGCAAACAGGGTTTGTGCGTTAAAAGATCCTGCTTCCCTTTCTCTTATTATATCTGCCCTGGAAGAAAATGTTCCGCTGATCCAGCGGGTCATGCTCTGGGCTCTCAGAAATTATTCTGCTGATTTGGATTACGCGTTGTATCTCCCTTATCTTTCCAGCGGTGATATGGGTGTGCGTGAGGCGGCACTGGTGTTATTTATGGAAGGGGGTCAGCCTGCAGTCGATACACTGGTCAAGGCAGGTTCCTCTGATGATCGTATTACTCAATATGCGGCAGTGCATGCTCTGGGTCAGTTCAGGGCACCAGAGGCTATAACCCCGCTTATTTCTGCTGTGTCCTCACATGAGGCAGATATTCGTGAGATCGCCGTCATGTCTCTCGGGGTATATTCCGATCCGATGGTCGTTCCTGTTTTAATTTCTGCATTGAAGGATTTGTCCAACATAAGACTTGCGGCACTTCTCGGTCTTCGGGGCAGGCAGTTATCGACGGATGAACTGTCTCTCGTTTCTCAGTGCCTGTCTGATGAGCAGGAAGATATCCGCTCAGCCTGCGTCTATGTTCTGGATGCCCTGTCCCCTGACGATCTTGTGTTGGATCCCTCTCCGTCCGTCCGTCGTGCTCTTGCTTCGGTGACGACGGGTAAAACGGTTCTCGCTGCATTATGTAATGACCCGGAGCCCTCGGTGAAAACGGCAGCGGTAGAATCGATCGGAAAACAAAAGTATCACCTTGAAGATACCCTTCTTCCTCTTCTGTCAGATCCGGTTCCCGGAGTTCGCCGTGCAGCAGCTTCAGCTCTTGGGAATTCAGAGAGACCAGATGTCGTTGATGCTCTGATAACCTGCCTGTCCGACCCGAAACTTGGGATTCGGGCAGCTGCTGCAGCATCTTTGGGGCATATTGGCGGGGAGTCGGTGATACAGGTCCTTAAGGAAGCAGCAAAAACGAAGAATCCGATCCTTTCCGGAATTATTAAAAATGCTCTGACAACTGCCGAAGCGAAAAAATGATTATTCTCCGATCGCGGTTCTGACAGCGATTTCAGTCTCCAGTTTTTTGACGTCGCTTTCAACGTCGCCTATTTCTATCATCTTGACACGTTTTTCCATTGGCGGATTGAGTTTTGCTTTCTGTTCATACATTCCGATCTCTGATGCAAAATCATCCGGGATGGTATCGATCCCCTTCAGGGCATCGATGAATTCTCTGGAGAAGTATGTGTCGATCTGGATTTTCCGTTTGGTCGTGTGGGATAGTTTTCCTATAAATCTGCAGAGTTTGTCACGATCTTCGGGGCTCATTGTGTCAGTGAACTCATAGTTTTCGATCTGTCTTAGGATCTGAAGAACAGGAACAAGAGATTCCGGTGTGATGACATAAACAACATATTCGGCAAGGTCATACTGATATGTTGTCAGAACATCAAGTGTGCTTGATGGAACGACCAGAAATGCCTCTTTTCTGACGTCATCGTGTTTGCAGTATTTACTCATCGCTTCAGCCTGACTCTTCAGATAGATAGGGAAGTTGTCGAGTTCTTCCGGATTTTTAGGACTCTTAGCGTCAAATATTGTGTATTTTTTCCCGATGAGGATCACGTTGTCCGGGGTTCCTGTGTGTGGATATTCATTTTTCTCACACCAGACAAAGTCGTGTTTCCTGCAGATATTTCGGATGTTTTCTGCGACGTCAAGCTCATGCTTCTGCCAGGATGTCGCAAGTTCTTCCTGTTTTTTGACGATGAGATTCAATTGTTCTTCGGCGAGTTTTTCCCTGTCATCTTTCAACTGGTCATACAACGTGTTGATTCTCTCGATCTTTCTGTTGTACTCTGCGGTCTGCTCCTCTCTGACACTTTCAAATGCAGAGATCTCCTCTTTAGCAGAGATTAGTTCCTGCGTGGTTGCTTCCAGTTTCTCTTTCAACTCCAGATATTTTTCGGCTTCCTCTTTTCTTCGTGCTGTTTCGGCAGAATCCTGTTCTTCTCTTACACTTTCCAGAGCCGCAATTTTTCCTTTTGCATTGGTAAGTTCATTGGATATTTTTGTAAATTCTGTGTCAAGATCCAGGTATCTTTCCCGTTCTTCCCGTTTTCTCTCAGCTTCAGTGATGTTCTGCTCCTCTCTTACGCTTTCGAGTGCGGATATTTTCCCTTTTGCGTTGGTGAGTTCATCAGAGATTCTGGCAAATTCCGATTCAAGTGTCTGGTATCTTTCTCTCTCTTCCCGTCTCCGCTCTGTTTCTGCCAGACCCTGCTGCTCTCTTACACTTTCCAGTCCGGCAATTTTTTCTCTGGCATTTTTCAGTTCCCGCGATGCTACTTCCAATCCCTCTTTCGTCTCCAGATATGTTTTTGTTTCAACATCACGGATTCCCTCAAGAGAGGTCAGTTTCGCTTTTGCTTCGGTCAGTTCTCCTGACAGAAAAGTGGACCGCGATTCAAGTTCCCGATATTTTCTTTCCGACTCTGATGTTTCCGACAGGTATTCTGCATAAGCAGATTCAGCCTGATTTTTTATCTGGCTCCAGCCAAAGAGCCGTTTGAAGAATCCTGCTCTGCGTATGCCGACAAAGAATTCAGGGAGGGAAGAGGGACGCGTCATTGATTAACAATTTAGAGGGGTTGTTATAAGCATTTTACGGTAACATAGGAATTTTGCGGCATCCGGCATCCGAATTGTTCATCACCTATCGCCGCTAATGGATAATTATTACATGGGATTGTTCCATAAGTTCAAAAATAAGGAAGATGTCTCTCCATCCGGAGCGGATTCTGCGATGTGGCTTGCACAGGCAGAATCATATGTTCATCTCTACCGGTATACCGATGCTCTTCATTGTCTGGATAAAGCCATTTTGGCCGACCCGAAAAATCCTGTTGCATGGCATGAAAAAGGTCGCCTCCTTGCGATAGCTAAAGAAGAAAAATCCTCCATTTCGTGTTATGATAAGGCAATTGAACTTCGTCCGGAGTCTGCAGTTTATTACCATAACAAAGGAGACACTCTTGCAAGTTTTGGAAGATATGAGGAAGCAGACACCTGCTTTTTGCAGGCTCTCTCGTTATCTCCTGATGATGTAGTATTTTTAACAAGTCATGCATGGATGTTATCCCGCAGAAAAAAATACAAGGAGGCTGACGAGATCATGATTAAAGTCTGTGATCTGGAGCCGAGAGGTCCGGAACACTGGTTTAATCGCGGTCTGATGCTTTTTGACGGCGGCAAGGTGGAAGATGCGATTTCATGCTACAAGGCAACGTTCGAGATCGCGCCGGGTCATGCTGCGAGTTATTTCAATTGTGCCAATGCTCTTTCCTTACTTGGCAAATATGAGGAAGCCGTTTTTTATTATGAAAAAGCCCTCAAGTTTGAACGTGCTATGACCGGAGCGATGAACAATAAAGGTCTTGCCCTGAGTAGTCTTGGAAAACACACAGAAGCGCTTGACTGTTTCAGGCGTGTGTTGATCGCTCTGCCAAAAGATGCAAATGCCTGGTATAATAAAGGGTATGAGCAGATGCATCTTGGAAAATATTCCGATGCGATTTCATCGTTTGATAATGCCTTGTCATTTGCGGATGGAAATGACCGCGTCTTTATAGATAAATGCAGGGAAGCCAAAGAAAAGGCTGCCCGTTCCTAAAAAATATAATTTATTTATGATCCTTCAAAGCGTTTGTCGAATTTATCGTTGAGCAGATGTACTTTTACGACAGAACCCTCAGGAACGATTACTTCCGGCCAGATCCGTGTTCCTGAGTGAATGGTAACATTGCTCTGAAGAATACATCTGGGACCGATTACAGTGTTGTGTTCTATGGAACAGTTATCACCGATATTTGTATTAATGTCGACAATACTTCCGGAGATCGTGGTGTCAGATCCGATAACGACCCCGCTGTAGAGTGAGGATGAAAAGATTTTGGCATTTCCTTTGATAACGCAGTTATCTCCGATGCTCGTGTATGGTCCGATGATGACGTTTTCCCCGATCATTACACCGTTTCCAATCAGAACAGGACCTACGATCCTTGAGCCTTCCCCGAGAGTGACGCCGTCTCCGAATTTTACCGGTCCGGTGATGTGGGCATCCTTTACATTCAGCGTACCGGAGATACTGGTGACCGTATTTTCCTGCAGTATCCACTTTTCTGCGGCACGAAGCATGACGGGGTTTCCGACATCCGTCCAATTGCCGCGTGCAAGCCAGCCGTTGATTTGATATCCTTTTTCCATCAAAAGCGGGAAAAGGTCTTTGGCGAAGTCGAACTTAGTATTTTCCGGAATGAAATCAAATATCTTCGGGTCGCAGACATACATTCCCGTACTTGCAAGGTTCGAGAAAATTTCTCCCGGGGAGGGTTTTTCCCTGAATCTCCGGATACGCAGCGATGCATCGATTTCTGCAATCCCGAATTCACGCGGATCTTCGATACTGATCAAACCGATCGAGGTAATTGCCGGAGAATTCATATGGTCCCGGTAGAATTCCAAAAGGTTCAGGTCGGTCATATGGTCTCCGCCGACTACAAGGAACGGAGTGTCATTAAGATATTTCTGGGCGTTTTTGACACTGCCCGCGGTTCCGAGTTTGATGTCTTCTGAAACGTAGGTGATGTTTGCTCCGTAAAGCGAGCCGTCTCCAAGTGCTTTCTGGATGTCATCTCCAAGGTATCCGATCGTCAGGACGATGTCAGTAAATCCGAGGTTTGCGAGGTGCGTCACAAGGTGCACGATCGAGGGCTTATTTGCTATCGGTATACAAGGTTTCGGACGCTCAAAAGTTAACGGACGAAGGCGGGTACCTTCTCCGCCGCACATAATGCAGGCTTTCATTCTGTGTATATTTGCTTTAAGGGAATATGAGTATTGCGGGGTAAGCCTGTGAATCCGAAAAAAGGGAAATATTAAATTCCAAGAGCCATACGGAGCATATCACGAAGACCCGGAGCCAGACCGACAATAATCATCGCGAGAAGCACCAGATGCCATATGTTTTCCATTCCCTCCTCTTTTCTGAATTTTTCCAGGATCCATATGGCAGGAATCAAGACGACGATTTTGAGGGCGAACATCACGTAAGGTGTGCCGGTAAGTTCGATGAGTGCCCCTCCAAGAACATGCTGTTCGATGTAGTTCTTGAATGAAAGGGCATAGCTTGTTGCAGAGGCATCAAGCATGTGACCGGCAATCAAAACCAGATACAATGGATGATTTACATATTTCCAGCGGAACCCAAATCTGAGTAATGCCCAGAAACCAACTGATGCACCGGCTGCTATCAATAATACTATTACTCCGGATAGCACGTCAACGTTGGTTGCCTGGGTAATGCCGAACCAGACCAGGAACCCAAATACGATTATCGAAGGAATAATTCCTCCAAGCATGAAGGGTGTCGTGTAAGAAATAACGACCTTCTTTTTCTGCAGCTGATATGAGATAAAAAGCATCACGGCTGCGAAAATTGCGGTCAGAATGTATACCTGTGGGGTTACAAGCAATATCCACCAGGGTTTCGGCACCATTCCCGTATCTTCAACGACCCTGAGGAGACCTCCAAGAACAATATATGAAAGACCGGTAAGAATCAGTGGTGTTTCTATCTTAATATTCGTTTTTTTGAGCCATCGGTAAAGTATATACAGTCCTGCGAGCACTAATAATGCATAGAGTAATGTTTGGAGGACAGTATAGGTCGATCCCTCCAATCCGACAATCCATTCATAAAGTTCATTCAACATTTTGGATCAAAACCATGACAGTAGAAAATAATAGGATACTCAAGAATAAAACCTTTGACAAATCCCGCTGGATTCAGATGCCCAGAGATGTTATTGCCGGGCATGATGCATTACGCCAGCTTCCAAACATTATCACCGATCTGGGAATCAAGGGTCCTTTGCTTGTTCTCTCGGGAAGCACAACAATGAAGACGGTGGGTGCCGAAGTTCTTCGTCTTCTTGAAGGTCATGATGTAATATCCGGAATTGTCGGAAAAATTACCTATGAGGAGATCGAAAGAATAGAAAATCTTGCCAAAAATGCAGGAATTGTGTTGATTATCGCAGTCGGGGGTGGTCGTGTTATCGATACGGCGAAGGTCGTATCTTATAATCTTGATATTCAGTTCGTCAGTGTCCCGACAGCTGCATCCCACGACGGGATCGCCTCCTCCCGCGCATCTGTTATGACAGAAAATGGAAATGTGAGCGTAGCAGCTCATCCTCCCCTGGCGATTGTTGCTGATACGGGAATTTTAGCCAGTGCTCCTCACAGGCTGATGGCTGCAGGGTATGCCGATATGGTTGCAAACTACACTGCAGTAATGGATTGGGAGCTTTCCAAAAATAAAACCGGCGAAATCGTTAGTGAATATGCCATGACTCTCTCAAAAATTACGGCAGAACTCATGGTTGATAGTGCTGATATGGTTAAAAACTATGATGAGAATGCGGCATGGATCGTCATGAAAGCCCTCTTTGCATCCGGTGTTGCAATGAGCATCGCAGGAAGTTCACGCCCTGCATCCGGGGGTGAACATAAATTTGCCCATATGCTCGAGCGGCTGGTTCCCGGAAAGGCACTTCACGGAGAAGCCTGCGGGCTTGGTGCCATAATCAGTATGAATTTGCATGGAGGAAACTGGCGAAACCTCCGGGAATCGCTTCGGATAATTGGTGCTCCGACCACACCAAAAGAATTGGGGATCTCTGATGAGGTCGTTGTCGAGGCAATTCTCAGGGCAAAAGAGATCCGTCCGGAACGATATACCATCTT
>CAYSRP010000030.1:0-14018 GCA_964433475.1 uncultured Methanomicrobiales archaeon | reverse complement strand
ATCTTTCCGGAGATAGTCTTTGGTAACTCATCCATGAACTCGATTGCCCGCGGATATTTGTATGGTGCAGTCATCTTTTTGACGTGATCCTGCAGTTCCTTGATCAACTCATCGGAACCGGTCCATCCGTCTTTTAAGACCACGAATGCTTTGATGATCACACCGCGGATCGGATCGGGACTGCCGACAACAGCCGATTCCTTGACGCTCGGGTGCGTGATAAGTGCAGACTCGACTTCGGCAGGGGACACACGGTATCCTGACGATTTGATCATATCATCGTCACGTCCCATGAACCAGTAATATCCGTCTTCATCCATGGTCGCCTTATCTCCGGTGTAATACCAGTCTCCGATAAACACTTTTGCGGTAGCTTTCGGATCATCCAGATACTCGGTGAACAAGCCGACCGGTGACGGGTCACGGGTACGGATCGCGATACGTCCTTCAACACCTGCAGGAACAGGATTACCCATTTCATCATGAAGTTCGATCTTCCACCCTGGGGAGGGTTTCCCAATTGAACCAGGTTTGACTTCCATACAGGGGAAGGTGGCGATGACCGTTACGGTCTCCGTCTGACCATATGCCTCGTAGATCTTTTTGCCGGTCCCTTCTTCCCAGACACGGTTTACTTCAGGGTTCAGGGTCTCACCGGCTGAAACACAGTGACGGAGCTCGGAGAAGTCAAACGTATCAAGGTCGGCGAGAATCAGCATACGATAGATCGTCGGCGGAGCACAGAATGTCGTGACCTCATATTTTTCGATCAACGGTAAAAGTTCAGTTGCATTGAACTTCCCGCGATAATCATAGACGAAAACGCAGGCACCCTGCATCCATGGTCCGTAGAACTTACCCCACGAGGATTTGCCCCAGCCCATGTCTGCCACGGTAAAGTGGAGGTCAGTGTCCTTCAGATCATACCAGAATTTTCCGGTAACAATGTGACCAAGCGGATACGCATGCGTATGCAGGACCATTTTCGGATCTGCCGTTGTGCCCGATGAGAAGAAGATCATCATCGGATCAGTTGATTTGGTTCTGACACTTCGAATGATCGAACTGAGTTTGGTGGATGCACGTGCCGGGTGGATCAGCTCTTTCTGATAGTTTATCCATCCCGGGGCATCCCCATCGGTCAGGAACTTGACTCTCAGCAATGGGCAGTCCCCTATAATTTCATCTATTTTCCAGACGTTCTCGGTGTTCGTGACGATCATCTTGAACTTACCCTGGTTTATACGGTATTTTAGATCGTGCGGGGTGAGAATGACAGGTGATGGACAAAAAACAGCACCAATTTTAATTGATGCTAAGGCAAAGGTCCACCATTCCGGGACACGCGGCAGTAGAATCATTACTCTGTCACCTTTGCCAATATTCTGCTTGAACATCATGTTCGCAATCTGATTGGACATATTCATCATGTTCCGGAAAGTGAAGTATTTCTCTTTTCCTTCCTGGTTGGTCCAAATCATGGCGAGTTTGTTTCTGTCTTTTTTCGCCCATGCATCGACAACATCGAATCCGAAGTTGTAATACTCAGGCACAGGAATCGAGAACGTGGAATAGGTTTCCTCGTAGTCGGTCATGTTATGAGGCACAAACCCCTCGGGTTTGTGCGTCGCCGTTTGCGCATTGCTGCGTTTGGGCTTGTGTGCCGTTTCGGTCATGAGATATATTATTTGACGTACATTGTGATAAATACAAAGGAAGAGGAACTGTTTGCTTTATAAAAAAGTTAGTATTTTTTGTAGTATGTTTTGTACTGCTGCCACCCTGGATTCATCGTTCTGCGTCCCGGAGCATACTCCCACGAATATTTTATGGCACCACTCACAAACTTTTTTGCTTCGAACACCGCATCACGGAGTTGGTAGCCAAGGGCAATATGAGCGGCAATTGCTGAAGCATAGCAGCATCCGGATCCGTGAACATCAGTGAACGGTGAGACCTCACCCTCGACAAGCATCATGCCTTCTTTATCAACATAAACATCGGTCCCGAGACGGAAAACTGCGTGACCGCCTTTCACGATCGCAGCTTTTGCTCCGTGATCGATGAACCAGTATGCTGCCTGCTCCATAGACTCTGCATCTGTTATATTTATACCCGAAATGACCGATGCTTCGGGAAGATTCGGTGTTACGAGAGTCGCGATCGGCAGAAGGTCGGAGACGAGTTTTTCCTGCCCGGCTTCATCCAGAAGACGGTAATTTTTTGTTGCGAGAAGAACCGGATCGACGACAAGGTCTCGCCCTTTCGGAATGGAATCGGCGACGACTCCTACTGTTTCAGCATTTTTCAGCATGCCTGTTTTGTAGCAGCCGATCTCAAAATCCTCTTCGAGCGTGTCGATCTCTTTTTTGATAAATGCACCCGAAACACTTGCCGAATCAACAACATGATTGGCATTTTGCGCGGTGAGAGCTGCGACAACGGTCATACCCCATACCCCGCACGCAGTCATGGTTTTTAGATCGACCTGCAGACCGGCACCAGCTGAAGGGTCAGAACCCGCAATTGTTGCGGCGAAAGCCATTTTCTTTTTAGTGGGATTCATGAATCCTCTATTGGAATGATAACAGAAAAAAGACTTCGTTGAAAGAATTGACCCCGCATCTTTATAGTCTGTCCCTTCACACGTATCTGGTATGGATGTGGAAGGCTTCGTTCGCCGGAGCATGACGAAAAATATCCCTGAAGAGGATATTGAAAAACTCCTTCAGGAACGTATCCAGGATGTGAAAGATATCGATGATGACTATGCCGGAGATTTTGCCAGAGCCGTTATCGAGGAAGTAAAAGTAACGACCGGGCTTAAAGGCGATCTTTTTGAATACGAGCATGCCGGTGTTACGATGGGTGAGTTCGGGGTGGGTTCCCGCGGTTCTGGGGATTTTTATGCCCACAGAAAAATAGCTCATGTTATTGGTAAGACCTCGGCAAAGGTGGGGGTCGACCAGATGGATGACGGCGGTGTTGTTCAGGCAAATGGTCAGTATATTATAACAACAGTGGACGGGATGCACTCCCGCCTTTCGGATTTTCCCTATCTTGCCGGTTTCCACGCAACGCGGGCAACGCTCCGTGATGTATATGTGATGGGGGCAAAACCGGTCGCTCTGATTTCTGATGTCCATATCGCCGATGATGGTGATGTGGCAAAACTGTTCGATTACACTGCCGGGATCACAACCGTGGCAGATGCCTTGGGTGTTCCGCTGAATGCCGGTTCCACACTTCGTATCGGCGGCGATATGGTGCTTGGTGACCGGATGACGGGATGCGTGGGCGTTGTCGGCGTGGCAGATCATGTGACTGCACGCCGCTCCTCGGTTCCAGGGGATGTTCTTCTGATGACTGAAGGATCCGGCGGAGGTACGATTGCAACGGCCGCGTTGTATTCCGGTAATGCTGATGTTGTTGAGGAGACGATCAATCTGCATTTCCTGAAGGCATGCGATGCGCTGATCAGCTCGGATGTTTTCCCGCATATCCACGCGATGACGGATATCACGAACGGCGGTCTTCGCGGTGATGTGTTCGAGATCGCAGAAACGGCAGATGCAACGATCGTTGTAGAGGATGCGCCGCTCCGCGGTCTTATCGCTCCCAAAGTTCTGGCTCTGCTGGATAAGTTAGGTATCGATTATCTTGGTGTGAGTCTGGATGCTCTTCTGGTCATTGCACCGCCAAAGTATGCTGACGAGATCATCCGCATCGTTGCAACTGCAGGAGTCAGAATGGAAAAAATCGGATATGTTCGTGAAGGTCCCGGTGTATCCCGCCTTGTGAAAAACGGTGTTGAGGGCGAGTTCCAGCCGAAGTTCCGTGAAGCTGCGTACACACCTCTCAAGAAAGTTGTTGACCGCCCGGGCCGGGACTTTGATGAGATGAAGAAAGGGATCGACCGTGCAGCTGATGCAGCTCTTGCGAAAAAGCAGCGGATGCTGAAGAAATTATTGTAATACCATCTCTCCTTTTTCCATGCTTTATAACAAAAACTGATTACCCAATCCTCCCAATATACTACCATGGATCCGATACCTCAGGCATCATACAATCACCGCCTCACCATGAAAGAGGAGGATTACCTCGAGGCAATTCTCAATGTATCGCTTGTGAAAGGATATGCAAAGAGCCGCGACGTGGCAACGGAACTCATCGTCGGTCCCTCCTCAGTCGGGGAAATGTTTGCAAAGCTGGATAAAAAAGGACTTGTTGTCTACCGGAAATATGAGGGAGTAACTTTGACCGACTCGGGAAAAATCATCGCCGAGCAGGTCAAGTTCCGGCATGATGTCCTGGTCGAGTTTTTGGGAATAATTGGTGTGCCGGAACCATTTGCCACCAAGGATGCCTGTTTTATGGAGCATGAACTGAGCACTGTTACGATCCAGAAAATCAGGGAGTTCGTTGCTGCTAAAAAAAGATAAGTAAATCAATACTCTTTCTTTTCCGACACGTGCACCTCCTGACACCCTTTACATCCTTCACACTGTTTTCCGCCGCAACCACAGCTGCATGCTTCTCCTTTAAGATTCTTCTTCACTGCCCAGATGAACATGAGTATGATCCCCATTGCAGCCAGAGCAAACAGAAACCTCCAGAACTCTTCAGGCAAAACCAAGAAGAACACCTCCCTGATACACGATGAAGGAAACGATCCAGGCGATCACACACATGCCAAGTGCAGCAAGACCCGTCATCTTCCACGATTTTGTCTCCTGCCGGATCGTGAACATGGCCGCCAGGCAGGGCATGTAGAGCAGGATAAAGACCATGAACGAGTATGCCGAGAGCGGCGTGAATACGTTCATCAGCACATTGCCAAGTCCCTCTTCCCCTACTCCATAGAGTGTCCCGAATGCCCCGACCACGACTTCCTTTGCAAGAAGTCCCATGATGATCGCAACTCCCGCCTCGGCAAACCCGAATCCGAGCGGTGCAAAGATCGGAGAGACCGCGGAGCCTGCCATACCGATCAGCGATTCTGACGAGGCATACTCCACACCGAACGGGAGAGAAGCAAGAAGCCACATCAGAAGGACTGCCGGGAAGATGATGACTCCGGCTTTTCTCAGGAACTCCCATGCACGTTCCGCAGCATGGATGATCACACCTTTGATCGTCGGGATCCTGTATGGCGGCATCTCCAAGACAAATGCAGATGATTCACCTTTGAAGAGTGTTTTGCGAAGCAAAAGACCTGTGATCAACGCAACCAGTATCCCGAGCAGATACAGTGAAAACACAACAAGCCCCTGCACCTCTGCTGCAAAGAATATACCGACCAGGAGCAGGTAAACAGGCAGTCGTGCCCCGCATGACATGAAGGGTGTAATGAGGATCGTCAGAAACCGCTCACGTTTTGTTTCAAGTGTTCTTGCTGCCATGATAGCCGGAACACTGCAGCCGAATCCGAGGATCATTGGAATGAACGATTTCCCGTGAAGACCGAGCTTGTGCATGATCTTATCCATAATGACCGCCACGCGGGCAAGGTATCCCGAGTCTTCGAGGATCGCAAGGAGCAGAAACAGCAGGAAAATGTTCGGCAGGAAAACGATGACCGAACCGACACCCCCGATGATACCATCACATACTAATGATGTGACCCAGGCGGGAGCTGTGATCGCAGCAAGACCAGTTGCCGCAAATCCTGACAAGATACCGAATCCCTGATTGATCAGGTCCATGACCGGCGCGCCTAATGCAAAGACGATCTGGAATATCAGATACATGATACCGAGGAAGATCGGGAACCCGAGCCATTTGTTTGTTATGATCTTATCGATACGTTCAGACTGGTTCTTTCCACCCGCTTCCATGCGGTTGACTGATTCATGGAGAATACCTGCGATGTATCCGTATCTCTGATCAGCAAAGACTTCCTGGGGATTCGTGCCGAAGACATCAGTAATGTGTTTTCTGACGGCCTCGACCTCCGGATCGTCGGAGCCGTGTATCAGGGCCTGGACCGCACTCCAGCGTGATCCGGTTTTTGTCTCCGTTTCTGTGATGTGTTCCTCGAGTTCGCGGTTGTAGCGGATACTTTTTTCCGAAGGCACGGGACGTGTGAGGATCTCTTTGATGAGCTTATCTTTACCGGTATCATCGATTGCCTCGATTTTTACGACCGGAACACCGAGCATTTCAGAGAGGAGCTTTGTGTTGATGACGATCCCTTCGGAATCGGCATACCGGTTCATGTTAAGGACGAGAATGAGAGGGAGTCCTAGCTCGATCAACTGGATCGTGACATAGAGATTCCTTTCCAGATGACCTGCGTCAACGATGTTGACGACCACATCGGGTTTTTCATTCTGAAGATAAGATACGGCGATCTCCTCTTCGAGAGACCTGCCGCTTAAACTGTACGTCCCCGGGAGATCAACGATCTCAAGCGTCGTGTCGTCATAGAGGGTCCGTCCCTCTTTTCGTTCAACGGTGACGGTTTTTCCCGGCCAGTTCCCTACATGATGACGCAGACCGGTAAGGTTATTGAACAGGGTCGTTTTCCCACAGTTCGGGTTCCCTGCCAAAGCCACGGTTATTCGTTTCATGCTGCAACCACTTTGATATCTGCCGCATCATCTTTTCGTATGGCAAGCTGACAACCCCTTACCGATATTATCATGGGGTCTCCGAGAGGTGCGAAACCAGTCACATGCACACAGGAACCACGGGTCAATCCGAGTTCCAGAAGTCTGCTTTGAAATCCATTGTTCGTTCCATTGGAAAATCCAATGACTGAGGCCGAACCTCCTGACGGAATGTCACAGAGTCTGACTGATTCTTTTTGCATAATAGTTGATCTAAAATTCGGAACATAAATCCGCGAGCCGGAGAATTTGGGGTTGTGATAACCTGTACGAAATAGTTTTGGAGGATTCGGGAAAAACCGAAATTCTGCGCAACAAGATCACCTTGAAAATATCTCCCTACTATCTTGGATGATCACCGGCAAAACCGTAACTTAATAAAGAGCGGACAGCAAATATAGAGGGAGCAAGGGGGGCCGTAGGGTAGCCTGGCATCCTAGGAGACTGGGGGTCTTCTGACCCGCGTTCAAATCGCGGCGGCCCCATACTGTTTTAAGGAGTATTATGAAATTAGCCCCGGAATGTAGAAGTTGTCTCCTGACAAAAGTTCGTGAACAATCCCGGAGTGTAATAAACGATGAGGCAAAACTGAATGCTGTCACCGATAAATGTACGATGGTCTATGACTCGTTTTCTCACAGGGATCTTGGTGCTGCAGTCATTGCAGGCAGGGTCCATCGATGCTGTTATGCAGAGATCGGATGCCCGGACCCCTATTCCGAGATAAAAAAAAGGGACAATAAAACCGCGATGCGGGTCGTTGAAGCAGTTTCTCCGCATCTTAACTCTCTCCATGATTATCTGATCGCAGCCATACTTGGGAACTCAATAGATTATGGCGTTACCGGGCATGAAGTCGCAACGGATTTTGCGGGATTTTTTGAAACGATGTTTGCAAAAGGCCTGGCTCTGGATGATTCGGAAGAATTCTTCAAGCTTGCAGACCGCGTTGTTTACTTTACCGACAACTGCGGGGAGGTCGTCTTTGACAAATTATTCTGCGAAGCCCTGAGAAAGAATGGTTCACACGTGACTATTGTTGTCAAAGAAAAACCGATGCTGAACGATGCTACAGTAAAAGAGGCCGCTGACATTCATCTCGAAGACGCCGCCGATGCGCTGTATCATTCCGGGGGCGGCGCCCAACTCGGTGCGCATCCCGAATATTTCCCTCCTGAAGTGTCGGATGCAGTTTCCAGCGCGACACTTCTCATCTCAAAAGGTCTTGCAAACTACGAGAGCCTCACCGAGTATGACCTCAAAAAACCGATTGCCTATCTGATGATGGTAAAATGCGACCCGGTCGGTCGTGATGTTGGTGCAAAAAAAGGAGATATGATCGCTATTCTTAGGCGTCAGTAAATTTGCTGGACCCGGCCAACCTGACCGTCAGTGAGCCGGACTTTGATCCCGTGCGGGTGAGTGGGAGAATTTGTCAGAATATCTGCAACCCGCCCGAAGGTCAGTGCTCCGGTCGGCTGATCTTTTTTTAGAATAATTGCCACAGCATCCCCCGCGTGGATATTGCCCCGAACGTTCCCGTTTTTCATGATACGGGTTACTATTGAACGTGCGGGGTAAAAGTGATGTCTGTATCGAATCGTCGGGTTTATAATTGTATTACGGGTCCTGGTGGATACGTAATCTGCTGATCATACCCTGTTACTGGGAACAAAGCTGACTAAGATAGGATACATTTTCTACAGCCACGATCGTATCCGGCAAAACCATCTTCAGGACATATTTCCTAAATGCATCATATCCTTCCTCTTCGATCTGTATGCGGAACCGTTTCTCTTCACAGGCAAATCTTCTGACCCAGTCAAGGATACCCTCGACGACAAGCATAGCCGATTCCTGGGTAGAGACCGTCGTGAGATAGCGTGCAAGATGCGGAAAGCGACCGTGACTTCCTCCTACCATTATCTGATATCCTAATGGCTGACCTGTTATCACGCGGAATGGACAGGTATGGATACAATTTCCGCAGGTCGTACAAACTTCTTCATTGAGAATGACCACACCGTGCTTCACGAGTAAGGCCTTCTCTTTACAATATGCGACGCAAGTACCGCAGCCGGAACAGAGGGTCGGATTCCGGATAGGTTTCTGGACCCCGATGATACCAATATCACTGACCCAGCTGGAAACACAGGAATTGGGACAGGACGATACGGCGATACGGATACGCAGCGGGAGTTCCATCCGGAAAAAACGTTCATCGATCGCCTTAGCAAAAGCAATACTGTCGATATTTGCAAGTTTGCATCGGTCTGTACCTGGACATGCGACCACGTTTACCACTTCGGCAAACTCTGCTCCGATAGGGGTCCCGTTTTTTTCCAGCAAAACCGACATGGACTCAAGATCAGACGGGTCGACGTGGGGGATCTCGATCGACTGGCGGTTTGTCAGATGCAGAGACCCTTTACTGAATTTTCCGGCAATCTCTGAGAGACCTGCCAGTTTTTCTGCGGTAATGTCTCCTGCGGGGAGACGTATTCGTACCGTACAAAAATTGGAATTTTTCTGTGTGATGACACCACCAAGAGTATGAACTTCAGGACGATCGCGTTCATAAAATATACTCATAGGATATCAGGGATGCCCATACGTATCAGATACATAAATGCTGTGGATAACATCATTTCTTCAAATAGAGTTTGGCAAAGATCGGCTGACCTTTACGTGTCGGATGGCGTTCTCCCTGATCTCCTTCATAGACGGTAAATACCGAAGATGTCCCGCCAATCGTAACTTCGATTTCACCAGTTGGGACATAGCCGGGCATCATCACATCAACTGTTCCGAAAAGATAAATCTCCCCTCTCGTTGCCTGACCGCCCAGCCTGCTTTTTGCATTGCCGTGAATGATGACTTTTCCGCCGTCTGCGTGGGTCATCACGTGAACATCAATATTGCCGCCGATCTCGATCTCTCCGCCGAGCATGAACGTTGCACAGTCGCTTCCAACATTACCATTCACCAGAATCCTGCCCTTGGTCATGCCGCGCCAGTCTCCGCGATATGATGCCGCAAGATAATTCCCGACGTTGCCGGTGATGATCAGTTCACCTCCGCTCATCTCGGTGGCAGCAAAGTGACCCACATTGCCATTCACGGTGAGTTTTCCACCGCTCATCCAGGAACCGACGTACATATCAGCATCACCATTCACGATAACCTCACCAGCTGACATCTTTGAACCGATGTACTTTACTCTGGTAAAATCACCATTGAAAATCAGACGCGTCACATCTGCGGAAGGCCCGGCATCCCCGGAAACGGTGAAATAGTCTCCTATCTTCTCCACCGTTTTTCCGATATAAACCGGCAGTTCAGTTATCTCGGCCTCTTTTTTTCCGGCGAGGGCATCGGGCGTGAAACAGTCGGCTTCCAGAAAGAGGTCCGGCTGTTTTTTTATGGTAAGTGTAACGGTATTCATACTTAAATCTCCTTATTGTACCGCATCGATCTTCACGGCGCACGGGTTTTTCATGAAATCATGTTCATTGACTTCGTAGTTGTTCTTATTGACGGTATAATACTTGGCGAATGTCTGGTTGATATCACGCTCGACCTGACGGTTCGGTGCAGTAGTCACATCGACCCAATACGTTTTCTTATTCCCGTTGCTTACAAGCTCCCCATCGTTGATGACGACCTCGCCTGATTTTATCAGGTATTTTGCATGGGAAAACGCCCATTCGATCTTTTCCGGATCTGATTCGGTTTCAGGATTATAGGGATACACGGCGATGTCTGCCTGCATGCCGGGAGCCAGGCCTCCAATAGAAGAACCAAGACCGAGGGCTTTTGCCGTTCCTGCACGAGTCATCTGAGCGATTTCATAGAGCGTCAGTTCACGATCAAGGGAGCCCAGAGAGGTCCTGTCACGGACTTTGCTTTCGTTCTTCATGGTAGCCAGCACATCGTCTCTCGACTTTTCACTCATGAGCCATTTCATGACTCTCGGGTAACGGGTAAACGGACCGGCATTAGGATGATCCGTTGTCAGGTAGCAGCGCATGTAATCTTTGGCAAGCAGTGCCATCTCAAGACCGATGGACCACTGCACTCCGCACACATAAACATCTTTGCTGTACACATAAGGCACTATACCGGAACCACATTCCAGTTCAACATCGGTGTTCGCCCATTTCAGGTGGTTGAGCTTGTTCAGGTGATACTCGAACGGACCATCGCCGGTCATCGTTGTTGTTTCATCCAGGGTAACGAACCCGATATCACAGGTAACGGCAGGATGTGTATTGATATAATCCATAACTTCCTTACCTTTTGATTCAAAATCAGCCCATGTTGTTCCACCATAGGAATGGAACTGGATGTGGGTGTGGTGCAGGACCTGCTCACGACCGAATGCGTTGTTCGGCTTGAACTGTTCACTTAGCTTTAGTGTATCAAGAGTGGTCTTATAATTGCCGGGGTTCCCGAGATTATTGGAATGGAGATGCAAAGAGTGGGGGAGATGCAGATACTCGTTGATCCCCATCAGACCGGTGATGATCTGTTTCGGCGTAATATCGAAATATGGCACTGGATCTTCGATAGTGATACAATTCAGTCCCCATGCCCAGGCTTCAGTTCCACCCGGGTTCACGCACTTGATCCCGTATCCCTTTGTTGCCCGAAGCAGCCATGCAACGTAGGCGGCAGCGTTGTCCAGTTCACCACGTTTAAGATAGTCCAGAATGAACCAGTTGTTTCCAAACAGAGGTAGTGCAGCCTGGTCGATGATCGGGGTATCACGTATCTCTTCATGGGTGTGGCGTGCATAAAGAGGCGGCATTGCCGCTTCGATCACGGTCGTATATCCCATATCGGCATATTTATAGGCCGTCTTGAAAACCGTGGGAACGGAGTTCCCGCCGGACATGTGGCGGATACCGTGATACGGTTCATAGACTGCCTGAAGTTTGTCTTCAGGACGGAAATTCCTGCCTATGTTGACTTTTGCCCCCGCAACATGGGAATGGATATCCACTCCGCCTGCCATCACAACCATTCCTGAAGCATCGATGGTTTTGTCAGGTTTCAACAGACTTTTGACGATTTTCCCATCCTTTACGGCAATATCCTTTTTATCGCCATGGATACCCTGCACAGGATCGATAACAAAACCGTTTTTGATCAGTATCGTGGTCATTGTGCACCACACCCTTTTATCAGGTTCACTTCTTTCAGGACAAGATCGAGGAATTCAGCATCTGTAAGCATCCCTTCCGGAGGATCAACAACTTTTCGTGATTCAATAGGTACGTTATCCATACGATAGCAGGATCCGCCGACTTCGATACCAACGATTGCGACCGGGACATGACATTTAGATACAGCGACTGTTGGCGTCATATGAGGGTCGATGCAAACAGAGGGAAGGTCATGGATCTTTTTTACGGATGCGATCGGGAAGTGGGAACCGGGATCACTGCCGATAACGAAGCACCCGTCAACTTCACCACGCATCAGAAGATCATTGGAACTCGTTTCTCCGGGATTATATCTGGCAAACCCGCGTGAAAGGTCAACGCAGAACGGGAAACCGAATTGCCATCCCATGACCTGACCGGATCCGGTGACATTGTAGTGACCACGCATCGGGATGATACTTGCTTTTGTATATTTGTTCAGATCAGCGGTCAAGGCAATGGCGATGTCGATATTATGGTTTTTACCGAGGGAGTGGGTGACACCCATACCAAAGAAAATAACAACAAACCGCCCTCCTTTTAGAAGATCCGCGATCTCATAGATTTTTTCTTTTGGAACTCCTGAAACCATGTCAGGCAGCGGGGCCTCCTTGAGTGCGGCACGAAGAGCATTGAAAAGTTCGTAGTCGCGTCCCTGTTCGACCTGAATATAGTCGTCTGCAAGAGATGCACTATCGGTCGGCCGGGGATCCACGACGATGATCTTCCGATTCTTCGAACCTTTTCCGGTGAAATAACCACGGGGATAGATCGAGTACCGGGACATGTGGCGCGGATGTGCGTGTGCAGGGTTGCATCCCCAGAAGATGATCCTATCTGCACGGTTCTTGACTTCGCCAAGCGTACATGACGGGATACCGACATCCTGCATAGCGATAAGAGTCGAGCCATGACAGACGGTCGCGGTGTTATCGAGGACGCCTCCGACCTGCTCGGCAATCATGTGACCTGTGGACTGGGCTTCACAGGAGGTGGATGACCAACCATACATCAGCGGTTTTTTCGCATCACACAGGATCTTTGCCGTGTACTTTGCTGCTTCTTCATAGGTGATCTCCTTCCAGGATCCATCCTCCTGTTTCATACGCGGACGGAGGATCCGATCAGGTGAATGGGCGTGAAGAAATTTTTCGGTCCCTATGGCACAGGCATTGTACACTTCAAGGATCTGCTTTCCATCATCGCTGACATCAACCTCGATGTCATCGCAGAGCGTCCCGCAAAACGGACAGATAATATCGGTTACTTTATGACTCATTTTTCCCCCTGCACTTCACCACATGCTTTCAATATCAGCTCGATAGAACTCATTACCGGTTCCATCTCAGCTTTCTCCACCGTTACTGCGGTCCCTTTAAAGGTGGGCGTCCCGGTTGAGTAGGTGTTGTTGTCCACGACCATATTGGCCCAGGGACCCATAGGGATCCAACCAAGACCCGGGTGCGGACCCTGAGTTGCGAGGATTGCTTTAACTACGACACTGCCAAATTTACTGGAAACACGAACATTGGTATTTTTCATGATATCCAGTTTATTTATATCGGCCTGGTCAAGTTCAATAATCCCACAGGATTCCATATAGTCTTCTTTTTCTTTTCCGGCCTCCATTGAGACCCCCTGCTGGATGGTCCGACCGGAGATGAGATTTATGCTGATTTTTGTCAATTTTTATTTCCCCTGTGGATTTACTACTCTGATGAAATACATTGAATGCGTTATGTCTGGTCAGATTACAATGAAAAAGCAGTAACGATTATTGACCATAAAACCGGGATGGCTGTTCCAATTACCGCAGCAGAAATCCTGATATGAGCAATACAACTCCTATCCTGCCTTTTATGCGTCATTGAAACATGTTGGTGATTCTTTTCAGATATCCGGCAATTATCCCAGGTTACAACATGGATTTTAAGTATGTACTATTACGACGTCCAAATTCCAGTTAGGACGAATGTGTCGAGGGCGATGATTGCAGAGCCAATATCTCATCCAGATTGGTCAATTAATAGTATGCAAGAAGTAATTTGACCTTATAACCAATGCATAGTGCGCAAATAGTTACAAATCAAAGGTCTATTCCCAGCATATTAATACGTTATGATGCCATTTTGTAAACATATTCATATTTATTTTTATACACAATTAATCTTTTTATATTAACATAATTGGGGGTTAATTA
>CAYSRP010000029.1:1270-14061 GCA_964433475.1 uncultured Methanomicrobiales archaeon | reverse complement strand
TATATGATGCTCGCAGCACACGCGATCCAGTTACATACCTGCTGGATCGGAGCGTTTGATGAGGAGGAGGTCAAAGAGATCCTCGACTTGCCGAAACATATCCGCCCCATTGCAATTCTTACCGTGGGCAAAGGTATGCCGCCAGAATTACGTCCGGAACGTATGGACTCAGAAGAACACACACATTATGATGTGTGGTAATATTCTCTTTTTTTAAGTTAGTGTGATTGATACCTGCGAATATCGCAGACTTTAACGATCATTTTCTATGATGTTGAATTGTTTTGTATTTTATCTGGGTGAAAAGTATGTATTCTAAAAAAAGATTACTTGATTTTCAAATCTTCAGAACCCGAAGATGAATGATAAAATACTATAGATCACAAAAGAGACCATCGCCGCACATGGAATAGTGATGATCCATGCAGTTATGATTTGCCTAATCGTACTCCAGTTCACTGCTCCGGCTCCACGGGTGAGACCGGTTCCCATGATCGTCCCGCTCGCAACATGGGTCGTCGAGACCGGCACACCAAACGATGTCATGAACGACAGCACAGCACCACCGGATATAGCGGCCGAAAAGCCCTGGTAAGGCAGAAGTCGGGTAATCCCTGACCCTACCTTTTTGATGACCTTCCAACCTCCGGATAAAAGTCCGACTGCAATGGCAAGACTTGAGAGAAGGATTACCCACATAGGAACGTCAGACCCGACGCCGATAATACCAACTGAAAGAAGGATGGCAAAGATGATCCCCATAGCATTCTGCGCATCGTTTCCTCCAAGACTCGCTGCCTGAAAACCTGCTGCGAGAACCTGAAGACGCTGGAACCATTTATTCATTTTGGTCGGCTGGGTGACATGTTTTGCCAGAATACGTGTCAAGATCATGGTAAAAGCCCAGGATACGATCAGACCGAGCGCTGGTGAAACACAAATGAAAAGAAGGACCGCTATAAGCCCGTTAAATTCAAAAACACCAAGAATCATCGCAATCGGAACTGCGAGCATCGCGCCCGCGCCCGCACCGAGAATGGTGTACAACTTGACCGAATCCCGGGTAATGAGGGAAATAACCAGCAGAATAAGCCCGCCGATCACCGCTCCCAGAATCAGATAGTAAACCATCCCGAGAGCCATATCAGAAGTAGGCCAGTTAACAACGGCAAAACCGCCGGCGGCGATACCGGCACCCATCAGACCGCCAACAAGAGCGTGCGATGAAGAAACCGGAATACCCGAACGGGAACAGAAATTCACCCAAAAAACAGAACCGCACATGGCAATCAAAAGAAGGATAGGCGTGAAAATATCCGGATTGACGATACCTTTCCCAATAGTTTTTGCAACTGCAGTCGAAAAGATGAATGGACCTGCAAAACAACAGACCGATGCAAGCACGATTGCATTTCTCGGAGAAATGGCATGGGTTGCAATAACGGTCGCAATGACATTGGAAGCATCATTCCGCCCGTTCGAAAAATTTGCAAAGAGGGCAAGTAAAATTCCAAGAATAATAATAATCGTGGTAACGATATCCATGCTTCACTCACGTATGACGAATCAGAATTGCTGAAAAGACATTGGAGATATCTTCACATTTATCGGTCGCGATCTCTAAGTGCTCATAGATATCCTTGAGTTTGATGATTTCTACAGGATCGGTGGATTTGAAAAGGTCACTGAGGGCACGTGAAAGAATTTCATCGGCAACATTTTCGAGCCGGTTGAGTTCGATACTGCAGCCTTTGATGGTTTCCGTGTCTTTGAGGGTGCGAAGGCCTTCGATACCTGTTTTTATTTCCTCTCCCGACTGCTTAAGGCATTTGGCAAACTCAGTCATGAACTCATCAGTCTTTTTTACTTTGTAGACGAGAAGCATGTGCGCAACATCGTCGATGTTATCAATGACATCATCAAGCGCGGTGACAAGACGGGATATTTCTTCTGGTTCAAAAGGAGTAATAAAAGTACGGTTAAGTTCATCATAGGCCCGGTGGGTTATTGCATCACCCAGGTGCTCTATTTCTTTCATCTGCCGGTATTTTTCTTCCAGATTCGTATAATCGGTAAATATAACTGCAAGCAGGTCTGCAGCATTGCAGATGGTATTTGCCTGTTCTTCGAACAGTTCAAAGAAGATTTTATCTTGCGGTACAATTAAATTCTTTAGACCCATCACATTCCTCGAATATCATTACATTTGTCAGGCAACTCACATAAGTTAATCCTACATGAAATATAGTGAAGCTATAGATATCTATTGAAACCCGAATGTAGGATTTATCCCTTTTCAGAACTAACGCTACTGCAGAGATATACTCTATGTTCTTAATTGGTGAAGCACTCGTTGGTGATGGAGCTGAACTAGCTCACATCGACCTCATGATTGGAGATAAAACAGGACCAGTCGGGACCGCCTTTGCAAATGGTCTGACTCAGCTTTCTGCAGGTCACACCCCGCTCCTTGGTGTTATCCGCCCGAACCTCCTGCCAAAACCGGCGGTCCTTATTGTCCCGAAAGTAACGCTCAAACACGCCGAGCAGGTTACCCAGATCTTTGGTCCGGCTCAGGCAGCAGTTTCGAAAGCAGTAGCAGATGCATTAGAGGATGGCATTTTTGAAGGGATTGATGTTGATGAGACCGTTATTGTTGCAAGTGTTTTCATCGACCCGTCAGCAAAGGATTTCAATAAATTATACCGTTTCAACTATGGAGCTACCCGCCTTGCACTCACCCGTGCACTCGATAAATTCCCGGATGTAGCAACCGTTCTTAAAGAGAAGGACCGGGCAGCACACGGGGTTATGGGATTCAAAGTCCAGCGTCTGTGGAACCCGCCGTATCTCCAGGTCGCTATGGATCTTGTCGATATGAAACAGGTCGAGCGCGTCTTAACCGGTGTTCCTCAGAATGATCATGTCATCTTCGAAGCAGGGACCCCGCTGATCAAACAGTTCGGTCTTAGTGTCATCGGCGAAATCAGAAAGATCCGCCCGAACTGTTTCATTGTTGCAGATCTGAAAACTCTTGATACCGGAAACCTTGAGGCACGTATGGTCTCGAATGCCGGCGGAGATGCAGCAGTCGTTTCAGGTCTTGCACCGGTTGAAACCGTTGCCGCCTTTATTAAAGAGGCAAAGAAATGCGGTATCTACGCAATCATCGATATGCTGAACGTTGCAGAACCGGCAAAACTTATCGAGTCTCTTGGCAAGATGGGCGGAGCAGCAGTTCTCCCGCAGTATGTTGAGATGCACCGTGCGATCGATAAGGAATCCACCGGCGAATACAGCTGGGGCGATATCCTGAAGATCAAGGAAGTAGCAAAGAGCTACAATGCAAAGATCCTTGTCGCAACTGCAGGAGGTATCCGTCAGCCGGTCGTTAAGAAGGCACTCGCAGCAGGAGCAGACATTATTGTTGTCGGCAGAGCGATCACTGCAAGCAAGGATATTAAGAATGCAGCAGAAAGCTTCCTCGCGGAACTCGATTCTGAAGAGATCGATCAGTTCCGTATCATGACCGACTTCTAAACCGGTCATAAAGTGGCCCAGCCACTCACAATCTTTTTTTAGCTTTGTTAATATTGTACAGATACTCTGTCCAGGTATAAATATCAAAAAAAGGATTATTAAATCAGAATTTTGGCTTGGTCTCGACTGATTTTGCAAGAAGATGGATCGCAGCCTCAAGGTCTTTCAGGTCGATGACTTCGACTGGTGAATGAATATACCGTGCCGGTACTGATAACGGAACACTCGGGATCCCGCCGCGTTCGAAGTTGATCGCAGATGCATCGGTGTTTCCGCCGTCGCCCACCTCAATCTGATAGGGGAGCCCGTTCTTCTTTGCTGTCTTAACAAGCCAGTCGACAATTCGCGGATCCGCCAGATGACCCCGACCGCTCGCCGATGCCATACCAATGACAGGTCCTTTACCCATAAAGACAGGGGCTTTACGGCGTTCGACTCCGGGAGAATCTCCGGGGATGGTCACATCTGTGGCAATAGCAATATCAGGGTTGATTGAGAAGGAACTTGTCTTCGCACCCTTAAGACCGACCTCTTCCTGCACGGTAAACACCGCATAAACCGTGTGAGGGGTCTTCATCTCTTTCAATGCGCCGATAAGCATTGCACAGCCTGCACGGTTATCCATAGCTTTTCCGGTAACAGTAGTTCCAGCAAGCCGGACATACTGACGATCCATGGTAACCTGTGTTCCGACAGTGATACCAAGAGCCTCGATTTCCTCGGGAGAGGTAGCACCCACATCGATAAACAAATCAGCAAGATCAATCGGTTTTTTCTTGTCCTCTTCTGTCATCACATGCGGAGGTTTGTTGCCGAGAACGCCGTAGACCGGACCCTTCTCCCCATGGAGGATCACTCTCTGTCCGACCATGATCGGATTATACCAGCCGCCTACCGCGACGAATCTGATGAAACCGTGTTCATCCACATACTGGACCATCAGACCTATCTCATCCATATGGGCAGCAAGCATGATTTTAAAGTCGTCACCTTTTTTGATGGTGATCAGGTTTCCCATTTTATCCGTTTTTATCTCGTCCACATAAGGAGAGACTTCTTCACGAATTATTTTTGCAACGGCTGATTCTCTGCTTGAGATACCGTGAGCGTTCGAAAGTTTTTCAAGTAATGCACTGATTTCTGTAATATTCATTTATTCCACAACCTTTTTAATTCTGTCAAGAGCTATTTTGATATTTTCCTGTGACGTTGCATAACTCAGTCGGGCATATCCAACTCCTTTCGTGCCGAATGCTCCCCCAGGCGTGATGATCACGCCTGCTGCCACGATCTTCATGACCGTATCAAGGTCAAGTTTTGGGAAAGCATAGAATGCACCCTCAGGCATGCTTACAGAGATACCTATATCACGAAGTCCGTTGATCACCAGATTCCGGCGTGCCTCATATTCTTTTTTCATGACACCGATCGAAGACTGATCCCCGGTGTATGCCTCGAGGGCCGCATACTGAGCGATCGAGGTGGGACAGGCAAGTGAGTACTGCTGAACTTTAACTGCCTGATCAATGATCTCCCGTGAGGCTGCCATAAATCCGATACGCCAGCCGGTCATCGCATAGGTCTTGCTTGCTGCATTGATCGTGACGACGTTATCACCGAACGTTGCAGCGCTGACGAACTTTGTATCACCATAACAGAATTTTTCGTAGACCTCGTCGGAGAGAACAGTGACTCCGTAGTCGGCCGCAGACTCAACAACAGCTTTGATAGTCTCCTTTGTTTCAACAGCTCCGGTAGGGTTTGCCGGGCTGTTTAAGACCATGACTTTAGTTTTCTTATCGGAGAAATGCTCTTTGAGTGCCTCGACATCCAGATGAAGATCCGGACGGAGAGGTACCGGGTCCGGTACACCGCCGGCGAGAGTTGCAAGTGAACCATAGGAGACAAAACCCGGATTATTGAACACGACCTTCTGTCCATTTTCTATGAGTGAGAAAATCGAGGCATGAAGTGCTCCCGATCCTCCTGCTGTGATCAGAATATTCGATGGATCAAAGGTAAGGTCATTCTCTTTTTTCAGTTTAACGGTGATCGCAGCTCGGAGTTCATCGATTCCGGCATTGTTCGTATAACCAGTTTTGCCTTCGGCAAGTGCTCTGACGGCGGCTTTTTTGATATTTTCAGGCGTATCGAAATCCGGCTGACCAAGACCCATGTTAATAGAACCGGGAGCTGCCGACTCGAACATTTTTCTAATGCCCGAGATATCTATGGATGTTACGCGTTTTGCAAAGTCTGTCATTTTACTCAATATTAGTGTGTCGGCGTTTAAGGTCGGCTTCTTCGATTTTCGTCATATCCATCAATGTTGAGATGACCGCGTCACCAAACACCAGGGCAGTAGTTTCAAAGATTGTGCCAAGCGGAGCAAAGGAGCGGTGTTCACCAAGCATCTGACGAATCTCATACTCATGTGCATCGCAGGTCACCGGATCACGCTGGGTTTCGATTTTGATCACATAATCAGCAAGTTTTCCCATGCGTGAATCGGGATTGGACGAAACGAGCGCAAATTTGGCACCAAGACCTTTGGCGGTATCTGCAATATCACCAATGGTTTTGGTGTTTCCGGATCCGGAAAATGCAACTATTAAATCACCCGGACCAACCGCAGGGGTTATTGTTTCTCCAACAACATAGGAGGTAAAACCTGTGTGCATCAGACGCATCGCAAAGGATTTTGCGACAAGACCGGATCTGCCGGCACCCATCACATAAATGCGTTTTGCGGCAAGAATCGCCTGAAGAAATGCATCAGCTTCCTCTGAAGAGATCTGCTGTGCAATAGCATCAATTCTTGACGCCATCAGGCTCATCATGTTTTGAACGGATACTCCGTAATTCATAGTTGCTTAACTATTTGTTTTGCAGATAGAAGAGGGTGTTGGAATAGCGAGGATGTTTTTTCAGATACAAAAAAATGATATTCGATCATATCTGATTGAACATGATCCTATAATATTAATGTCTGAAGTGTCTTGTTCCGGTGAAGACCATGGCGATGCCAAGTTCATCGGCTTTTTCAAGAACTTCAGCATCACGAATCGAACCACCCGGCTGAATAAGTGCGGTTGCACCGGCGGCAGCGGCAACTTCGAGCGTATCGGTAAACGGCAGAAACGCATCGGATCCGACGACGGTTCCTTTCATGGTACGCCCGAACTCCTCTGCCTTCATAATTGCAATTCTCGCAGAGTCCACACGATTCATCTGACCGACACCGATTCCGACGGTTTCCGTCTTGTTCGTGTAGATGATGGCATTACTCTTTGCATATTTGACAACCTTCCAGGCAAGTTTGAGTGCGGTGACCTCGTCCTCTGTCGGGGCACGCTTGGAAACGACCTTCCAGTCCTCTTTATGCTCAGGCGTTCTCTGCACAAGAATCCCGCCGTCGATTGTCCTGATCTCATCAGCCGGAACTGCAGGGGGAAGAATAAGAAGACGCATGTTTTGTTTTGACTTCATCATCTCACGTGCCTCGTTGCTGAATGACGGGGCAATCAGAACTTCAACAAATGTTGAACAGATTTCCTTTGCGATATCCACATCAACTGGTGTGCTCATCGCAACAACAGAGCCATAGGCTGAGACCGGATCAACATCTCTTGCTTTAAGATATGATTCGAGTTGGGTCTTACCATAAGCCACACCGCAGGGATTATTATGCTTCACAATAACCGTGGCAATGCCCGGAAGTTCTCTGCAGAGACTTACTGCGGCATGCACATCGAGATAATTGTTGTAGGACATCTCTTTGCCCTGTAACGCGACCTGACCGGCAATACCGGAGGTCCCGTAAACAGCAGCCAATTGATGGGGATTTTCACCATACCGGAGTTTTCGGCCGTTTCCAAACTGAACTGTGTATACATCAGGGAACTCTTTTCCGAGACCGTTGAGATAGTTGGAAATCAAAGCATCGTAAGCTGCCGTACGAGTGAATGCTTTTGTTGCGAGATGAAGTTTCTGATCGATAGAAAATCCACCTTTTTTAATTGCTTCGATCGCCATCGGATAATCCGAGGGATCGGTCAAAACAGCGACATCCTTAAAGTTCTTGGATGCTGCACGGATCATTGCAGGTCCGCCGATATCAACATACTCAATAAGTTCATCGAGCGGGAGATTCTTTTTCGACATCTCCTCGAAGGGGTAAAGGTTGACACAAAGGATATCGATCCCTTCGATCCCGTGTTTCGCCATTACATCATCATCGATACCCCGACGACCAAGAAGACCGCCATGGACTTTCGGGTGGAGGGTCTTGACACGACCATCCATCATCTCCGGAAATCCGGTGTAATCAGAGACATCTTTTGCCGGGATCCCGGCTTCACGCAGAGCTTTTGCCGTTCCGCCTGAACTTAAAATACCAATGTCTTTTGATACCAGGGCACGGGCGAGATCAACGATTCCCGTCTTATCCCAGACTGAGAGCAAAGCTAGAGTCATAATCTATTACTATAGACGTGATGGGTAATTAATGATATCACTGTAATTTTTGAAAGAACGAAAAATGAAAAAATGAGGGGGGCATTACACCCTCATGATATTGGATTATGTTGTCTTAGCTGATTCGACCATTGACGGGTGCAAGCCAAAAAAGCTTGCTCCCGCTTACTTAAATATCCCGCGTTTTTTCTTATCTTTCTCATCACTTTTGGACGAGGAAGAAGAGGGATTACCCTCTGCCTTGAGGAGCTTTTCATAAAGCTCTCTCTCTGCCGAGGAAATTTTCTTTGGCGTGGCAATAACGATCCTGACCAACAGATTCCCGTAGTTTCCACGTCTGCGGACACCTTCACCGGCGATCCGGAGGCGGGTCCCGTAGGCTATCCCTGCAGGGATCTTCAGAGAGACCTTCTTTCTGTCGATCGTTTCGATCTCGACCTCACAGCCGAGCACCGCCTGAGCAGGTGAGATCTCATACTGTGTGATCAGATTGTCATCCTCACGGTCAAACTTCGGATTCGCAACGACATAGACTTCAATATAGAGGTCCCCATTGCTCGCTCCGTAGTCCCCGGCTTCTCCGTATCCTTCCATCCTGAGACGCATCCCGGAATCGATTCCGGGAGGAACATTAACCGTAACTTTTCGGCGGATCTTGGTCTTACCGGTCCCGTTGCATTTTCTGCACGGAGACTCGGGTATTTTTCCACGTCCTCCGCAGTTAGGGCACTGACTCTGCGTGACCATCTGACCAAAGATGGAATTTTTTACCTGCTTTATCTGACCAGTCCCATTGCATTTACTGCATTTGACGGTCTTCTTTGTCGAACTACCAGTCCCATCACAATCAGGGCAGCTCTCCGTATGCATAACTTCGATCTCTTTCTGCACACCAAACACCGCTTCTTCAAGTGTTATCTGGATACGCATCAGCAAATCGTCGCCTTGTTGCGGACCACTCTGCCTGCGGCTTCCTCCTCCGAAGAAATCAAAGATATCTCCGAATCCTGAGAAGTCAGCATTGAAACCCGCACCTCCTGCACCGGAATAGTTTCCCTTCGATGCATTCGTGAAGCTCTCATGTCCAAGCTGATCATACTGGCGGCGTTTTGTCTCATCAGACAAAACATCATACGCCTCGTTGATCGACTTGAATTTTTCCTCAGCACCTGACTCTTTGCAGACATCCGGGTGATACTTCTTGGCGAGGTTCCGGTAGGCCTTTTTAATGTCCGTTTCCGTAGCATTACGGGGAACACCTAAGACATCATAGTACGATTCAGAACCCATTTTTTAAGTCCCAAAAAGGAATTTAGTCCTTTTTCACTTCGTAGTCTGCGTCTACAACATTGTCGTCGGATTTGGACGAGTCGGATTTGGCATCATTTCCGGAAGCACCTTTTGCTGCTTCGGCCGCCTTCTGCTCTTCCTGAACTTTCTGATAGATCTTGGAGGTTGCGGTAAAGACAGATTCCTGAAGGGCATCCATCTTCTCTTTGATTGCCTCAGGGGTTGCATCCTCTTTTGCGAGGACTTCTTTGAGTGCCTCAGTGCCTTCCTTGATTTTCTCCTTGTCTTCAGCGTCGATTTTGTCGGCGGTCTCTTTGTCGTTTACCAGTTTCTCAGCTGCGTAGACCGCGTTGTCGGCATTGTTGTGGAGTTCGATTTCATCACGGCGTTTCTTATCTTCTTCCTCGAACTGTTTGGCATCTTTGACCATTTTGTCGATTTCGTCATCCTTGAGATCTTTTCTGCCGGTGATCGTCATGGACTGCTCATGACCGGTTCCAAGATCCTTTGCGGATACATGGACAATACCGTTTGCGTCGATATCGAAGGTGACTTCGATCTGCGGCATTCCACGGGGTGCCGACGGGATTCCGGTAAGCTGGAATTTACCAAGGCTGAAGTTGTCACGGGCGAACTGACGTTCTCCCTGAACAACGTGGATCTCGACAGAGGTCTGGTTGTCTGCGGCGGTCGAGAAGATCTGACTTTTTCTGGTTGGGATAGTGGTGTTTCTCTCGATGAGTTTGGTTGCGATCCCGCCGAGGGTTTCGATACCAAGAGTCAGCGGGGTGACATCCAGTAATACAACATCTTTGGTTTCGCCGGTAAGAACTGCTCCCTGAACTGCTGCTCCGAGTGCAACACATTCATCAGGGTTCAGGTTCTTGTCCGGCTCTTTGCCGAGGAGGTTTCTGACGGTATCAACAACCACCGGTACACGGGTCGAACCACCGACCAGGAGGACATGGTTGATGTCAGATGCGGTAAGTCCTGCATCCTTCAATGCCTGCTTGACCGGTTCAACTGTTTTCTGGACAAGGTCATCGATGAGCTGCTCGAACTTTGCACGGGTCAGATCAACATCCAGGTGTTTCGGTCCCTCCGAGGTCGCAGTGATGTACGGGAGGTTGATGTTGGCCTTCTGCAGGGATGAAAGCTCGATCTTTGCTTTCTCTGCTGCATCTTTCAGCCGCTGGTGTGCGACCGGGTCCTTTCTCAGGTCAACGCCTTCCTTCTTCTTAAACTCGTCGGCGAGATAGTCAACAATACGTGCATCAAAGTCATCTCCTCCAAGATGGTTGTTTCCTGCGGTCGATTTGACTTCGA
This sequence comes from uncultured Methanomicrobiales archaeon, assembly GCA_964433475.1. Lineage (GTDB taxonomy): Archaea > Halobacteriota > Methanomicrobia > Methanomicrobiales > Methanocorpusculaceae > Methanocorpusculum. The sequence goes on along the minus strand of CAYSRP010000029.1, from coordinate 3,429 downwards.
AGAGTCCGTCATCAAGGGTAAGGACGGATACATCGAATGTTCCTCCGCCAAGGTCGTAGACAAGAACGGTAAGTTCTTTTTCTTTGTCAAGTCCGTATGCAAGGGCAGAGGCGGTCGGTTCGTTGATGATACGAAGAACATCAAGTCCTGCGATTTTTCCTGCGTCCTTGGTTGCCTGACGCTGTGCGTCGTTGAAGTATGCCGGGACAGTGATAACGGCTTTGTCAACTTTCTCACCAAGGTATGCTTCTGCATCTATCTTCAGTTTCTGAAGGATCATTGCGGAAATTTCCTGCGGGGAGTATTTTTTGCCGTCAATTTCCGTTATGTGGTCAGTTCCCATGAATCGTTTGATGGAACTGATCGTTCTCGTCGGGTTGGAGATCGCCTGACGTTTTGCAACGTTACCAACGAGTCTCTCTCCCTCTTTGGAGAATCCTACTACGGATGGGGTTGTTCTGAATCCTTCTGCATTTGCGATAACGACCGGGCTCCCCCCTTCCATTATAGCAAGGCAGGAGTTGGTTGTTCCAAGATCGATTCCAATTACTTTGTTTGATGCCATTTTTATTACCTTTTTTATTCTTTCTTCTGCGCCACGGCAACTTTTGCGTGACGAAGAACTTTATCACGGATCATGTATCCGGGAACTGCAATATCGACGATATCTCCTTCAGGGGCGTCAGCCGGAATGCTGGCGACAGCTTCATGGAAATTTGGGTCGAACTGTGTTCCCTTGATGGTCATTGGTTCTATACCGTTTCTTGAGAGGATGGACATGAAGAGTTTGCGAATCTGTTCAAGTCCGTCACGAAGGTTGTCATCGTCACTTTTTAGAGCACGTTCGAAATTATCAAGGACGTCAACGATGTCGAGCGCAAATTTTTCGTTTGCGTATTTCACGGCAGCATCCTGATCGCGTTTGGAACGCTTTTTGTAATTTTCGAATTCGGCTGCGAGACGAAGATGTTTGTCATTGAGTTCGTCGTATTTTTTAGTGAGTTCGTCAACAACAGTGGTTTCAGGAACGGGTATTTCATCCGGTGTCTGGGTTTCTGCAGGTTTTGTGTCCTTAGCTGGACCTTTAACCTGCTCGGTGTTTTTGTCCATGTGATTTCCTGTTTCGCTTGTTGCACATATTTGTTGTATTGCAGTTCTATATAAACATTATTATTTGGACAACCATAATAGAAGGATATTTTTATAATTCAAGCATTGAGCGGGATATTATCAGTAAAGGCGCGATGAATCAACTGAGAGAAGAATTAAAAAAAGAATCGTATCTGTTCTTACTCGAACAGATTAGCGAGGTACTTTGCTCCCCAGAAATAAAGGAACGGTAGAATGAAGATCAGCAGGACCCAGCCGAGGACCGGGATGATCACACAGACGAAAATAATCACGCCGAAGATGATCCAGAACACAAGGAGAGAGAGGATGTACTTGAGCCATCCGGCTTTGCTGATCATGCTGAAGATTTCCCCAAACTTGAATGCGGCCCCGAATCCATTTCGTGCGAAATTGACAACAGCCGGTTTTGCAATGAGGGCAAACAGGAAGGCGACGATGAGACAGAGAATGACGAGCCCGATGTTCAGAGCGAGACCCGCGCCTGCAAGCATCATGGAATGGAAGGTTTCCGGTCCGGGAGTCGCAGTCATGGAACCAATCGAAAAGGTACCGATAGAAAGAACAATGATCAGAAGGATAGGTATGATCATGTATATCAGACCAATGATAAGTGCTAGAAGCCCGTCAACGAAGGACTTTCCCATATTATTGAGATCAGGCTCCTCACCGCGAAGTATTTTCACATATGTTCCGTAGACGATCCAGTCGACGATCGGGATAAGGTTGAGGATCGAGAGGATCAGCCAAGTTCCGATGTTACCCCCGAGTTTTTCCTTTGAAAACTCGAAGGACTGAGTTAAATTATCTCCAATTCCGATTGACATTGTAGTATCATCTCCCAATATGAGATATGTACAATAAAGGAATTGAGATGGTTAAAAAGGTTATCCCATTGAGAAACGGATTATAACCCAAAAAATAATGCATCAGGAATTCAGATAAGATGCTACGTTATTTATTGAGTCAGATATTGAGCCCAAAGCCGGTTATGTTCTTCACATAGATCATACGCCTTAAACATACAATAA
>CAYSRP010000029.1:0-1260 GCA_964433475.1 uncultured Methanomicrobiales archaeon | reverse complement strand
AAGACACAAACAGATAGGAACAAGAAAAGTCCAGCAGAAAATAATCGACAGGATCAGGTGAGCGATACCTAGACCTACACGCCCTGCATACATCAATCCTGCACCTATGATAAAGAATCCCAGAAGAACGGCAAAACCAGAGCTTTTTTCACCGGTCACCAGCAAGCCGTCTGAGCGACGCGGCAGTTCGCGTTTGTTGACGACGTTAACCCGTGTTCCGCATGTAGGACAAATTTCTGCAGACTCAAGAACTTCTGAGCCGCAACCGGGACAAAATGACACTATGTATTCTCCATATCAGCCGGACATTACCAATTGCTAATATGCAATAATTTGCCGTCACGACAGATATATCTATGCAGCTTTTGCTGATACGTGAGGAAAACAGAAAAAAAAGATTGGTTGATTATTTTACTCGAACAGGTTTGCCCAGAATTTGTTGCTCCACACTGCAAAGAATGGTAACAGAATGAACAGAACAATCCACATAATGGCGGTTCCGGCAACTGGAATAAGTCCAAGCAGACCAATGAGCCAGCCGATAACACCGAAGATGATACCAAGAACGATGATCGATCCAATGTACTTAAGCCATCCTGCTTTGGAAATCATACCAAAGATCTCGCCGAATTTGAATGCTGCTCCAAATCCTTTGCGGGCAAAGTTGACTATGGCAGGGGTCATAATAAGACCGAACAGAATAAAGAGAATCAGACAAAGTATTCCGCCTACACCGGCTCCTGCGAGTGCTGCAACGGAACCAGTCGCTAATCCTGCAATGGCAGTTCCGCAAACAATAATGAAGATGATGAGCGGAATGAGCATGTAGATGAATGCTATAATCAATGCAAGAAGACCGTCAACAAATGCTTTCCCGGCGCTCTCAACTTTCGGATCTTCGCCACGATAGACCTTCAGGAATGTTCCAACGGCAATAAAGTCTACAATCGGGATAATACTCAGAATAATCAGAAGAATCCAATTACCAATGCTTCCCACGATTTTGTCTTTTGCATAACCAAAAGACCCGCTTAAATTCGCTCCAATACCAATTGACATAATAAAACCACCTCTTTTTGAGGTAATAGAACATCTATCTTTTTGTTATTTAAGTGTTTGCTACCTGGAGAGATATTTACATTGGCTGAAGATGATTCTATTAGAAAATTGAGTCGCATTCAGGAAAAAATCTGCAAGAACCCGCCCCATCGCATAGAACACTCCGGATTTCTTTCTCACTGACAGGAACAGGTCATAATC